>PTLK01000248.1 GCA_002938075.1 Alphaproteobacteria bacterium MarineAlpha3_Bin3 | reverse complement strand
GTCCCTAGGTTAGATTCTATCCACTGCCCTTCAGGCCTTCCTTCAACGGCCCGAGGAATTTGTCGTAGGCCTTGGCCCGGCCGATGGCGGATTTGTACAAGGGCTCGCGCACCTGCCAGTTGGACGCCGTGAACACCACCCGCTTCGATCGGTGGAAGTCCAGGCACGCCGGGTCCCATTCGAGGCCCAGAAACTCGATCAATCGGCGGCTGGCTTTTTCCTGGTCGCCGATCAGTTCCTCGTAATCGACGGTCAGGATCGGCAACGACAAGACGCCTTGCCAGTGATCCATCAGCCGCTCGTGGGCCCGGTGATAGCGTCCGATGTCGGCCAGATCGCAGGCCCATTCATGGGGCGCGGTGAAATACTGGCGGAAGCATGACAACCCGGTATCCAGGGCGTCGCGACGGCAATGAACGACGCGGGCGCCGGGAAACATTAACTGAATTCGGCCGAGATAGAGGAAGTTGAAGGGCGTCTTGTCGATGATCCGGACGGCGTCTTCGGCTTGGTCCCGCATCCGCGCCAGGAATTCCGATGCCTGGCTGGTCAAGTCCTTTTCATCGGCCCCGGCGTTGTCACTGCCACTGTCACCGTTACCGTCGTCGCCGCAAAGGACGCGGATCAGGTCCATTTCCCCCTTGCCAATGACCTTGGGGTGGCTGGCGGCGATCTGTTCGACCAGGGTGGTGCCGGATCGCAGCATACCGACGATGAACACCGGCTGTTCGGTCGGATCGTCCCCTCCCCGCCTCTGATCGAAGGTTTCGGCCCGATAGGCCGAAACGATGCCGTCCACCCGTTGGTCGAAATCATCAGCATCGAATTGGCGTCCACTCCTAGCCAGTTGATCCTTGCGGAGCCGGTTGCCGGCTTCGAAATCGGCGAATGCGGCCTCAACATCGCCCTTCCGGTCGCCGATCTCGCCGAGGGCGAAATGAATCAAGGTGCGGTCGGACTCGAGTATTCTTTTGTCGTCCAAAACCTCGCGCAGGTCGGTGACGTCGGCCTCGCTCATCTCGGCGCCGGCGGCGGTAGCCAGGTTGTATTGCGCGATGCCCAGTCCCGGTTTGGCTTCGACGGCCAGTTTGAAGTTTTCCACCGCGTCGGTCAGCCGCCCCACCGCCAGCAACAACACCCCCAATCCGGCCCGGGCCTCGGGGAGGCCGTCGTTGGTATCGAGAATTTTTCGGTATTCGACCTCGCCGCCTTCGACATCCCCGGCCTTGAACATCACCCTGGCCAGGTTCAAATGCGCATCCAGGTACCCTTTCCGGCGACGAAGCGCTTCCCGAAAGGCTCCCTTGGCGGCTTCCCAGTCCTCCTTGGCCTTGAAGACGTTGCCGAGACTGTTGTGGGCCTCGGCGTATTGGGGGTCGAGGCCGATGGCCTGGCGGCAACTTTCCTCGGCCGCTTCCAGGTCGCCCGACTGGCGTAGCGCCGTGCCCAGATTGGCCCGGGCCATGGCGCTGTCCGGCGCGATCCTGATTGCCGCCTGATAGGCCTCGATGGCTTCCGATACCTCGCCCCGGCGCAGTTTGAGGTTGCCAAGGTTGATGTGGGCCTCGAGGTGATCCGGATTCAGTTCGATGGCCTTCAAGCCGGATTCAAGGGCCTCGTCCAACCGGCCCTGGACCTCCAGCGCCACCGCCAGATTGTTGTGGGCCTCGGCATAATCGGGCTTCATCTCGAGGGCGTGGCGCGAGGCGGCCTCGGCCTCCATGGGCCGACCGAGCAGGTTCATGATGGCACCGCAGTTGGCATGCAGCGCCGGATCGTCGTCGTTGCGGGTGATCGCTTCGAGGATCATTTCCCCGGCATCCTCGATCCGGCCCTGCTGATAGGCGATCAGGGCCAACATGTGAAAGGCCTCGGCGTTGAGGTTGTCGCGCTCGGTCACGGCGCGGAACTCGATTTCCGCGTTCGCCAGGTCGCCGCCTTCGAGGCTGGCCCGGGCCTTTTGCAAAAGCCCCTTTATCGACGGATCGGACTTGAGCGCCTGTTTTTGCTGGCGTTGTTGTTTACGCCGTTGCTTACGGTTCATCGGTTCATTCCATGGCTCGACAATATTGAGAATGGCCCCCAGGGAATTGTTTCGAATTGTCTTGAATTGTCTTGGCCGCCGTTTGTCTCTAAACAGAAGGCAAGCGTGATTATGTGGGCCGCATCTTAATGGCCAGGGAATGACGATGCCAGCCGCCTCGGACGACAATTGTGAAAACGACAGCGGATTGGAAACGGCGAAACTGCTTTTGGATATCGGCGCCGTCAACTTCCGCCCTGATGAGCCCTATACCCTGACCGCCGGCTGGGCCAGCCCGGTCTATATCGACTGCCGCCGGGTGATATCGTTTCCCGAGGCGCGTCAGCGGATCATTGGGCTGGCGGTCGAAAAACTGGAAACCGCCATCGGCTTCGACAACATCGATGCCGTCGCCGGCGGCGAGACGGCGGGCATACCCTACGCCGCCTGGATCGCCGAAGCCCGATCCAAGCCGATGCTGTACGTGCGCAAGGAACCCAAGGGTTTCGGCCGCGACGCCCAGGTCGAAGGAAACATGGAACCAGGCCAGCGGGTGCTGTTGGTCGAGGACCTGGCCACCGACGGCGGCTCGAAGGTGACTTTCGTCGACGGGCTCCGCAACGCCGGCGCCGAGGTCGTGCACATCTTTGTGGTCTTTTTCTACGGCGCCTTTCCCGGCGCCGAGGAAACCATGGCCGGCCTCGGCGTCACACTTCATTTCCTGGCGACCTGGAACGATGTCTTGAAAGCGGCCGAGGAAGGCCAATATTTCGATCAGGCCG
>PTLK01000247.1 GCA_002938075.1 Alphaproteobacteria bacterium MarineAlpha3_Bin3 | reverse complement strand
CATCGCCCGCACGCCCAGGGTCAACATGCCCTTGAGGTCGGTGATGGTGGCGTTGGCGTCGGACCGGTCGCATTTCGACACCACATGGATGTCGGCGATTTCTAGGATCCCGGCCTTGATCGCCTGGATCTCGTCGCCGAGGCCGGGGGCCGAGATCACGACCACCGTATGCGCTGCCTGCACCACGTCGACCTCATCCTGGCCGACGCCGACGGTCTCAATAAGGATGAGGTCGAAGCCGGCGGCATCGAGCACGTCCACCGCCTCGAGGCTGGACCGGGCCAGGCCGCCAAGCGCGCCGCGCGTCGCCATCGAGCGGATGAAGACGCCGTCGTCGCCGGTCAGCTCGGTCATCCGCACCCGGTCGCCGAGGATGGCGCCGCCGGAAAACGGGCTAGACGGGTCGATGGCGACGATGCCGACGCGGCGGCCGGACGCCCGGATCGCCTTGGCCAGGCCGCGGACCAGGGTCGATTTGCCGCTGCCCGGGACGCCGGTGATGCCGATCACGTGGGCGTTTCCGGCATTACGGAAGATTTCCGCCAGGGCCGGCCGGCTTTCCGGTTTCGCCGCCTCGGCCAGCGAAATCATGCGGGCGATGGCGCGCACATTGCCCTTCCGCACGCCGTCGAGCAGGTCCATGCCGAGGCCAGTTTTCTCGGCGGTTTTCTGGATGGTTTTTTTCTTTTTCGGCGCGCTCATTTCCCTCGGCCCTCGCCCATCAGCGACTCGAACAGGTCGCGGTCGTCGATCACCCGCCGGGCCTTGAAATCGGTGCGCGGGATGGTGTCGGACGGCACGATCTCGACCCGGGCGCGGACACCCAAGACTATGCTTAAGTCCTTTTCCGCCTGGTTCCGGAGCGCCGCCAGCGCATCGTCGCCCTGGGCGAAAATTTTCTCGAGGGCGTCCATGCGCACCAGCAGTTCGTCCATGGCGCCGTCCCGGGTAATGATGATCCGGTGTTCGCCGCCGTAGCCGGGAAGCTCGTTGAGGACGCCGTCGATGGCGCTCGGATAGATGTTCTCGCCACGGATGATGAACATGTCGTCGATGCGCCCGTAGATGCCGTCGGGCAGGCGTGGATAGGTGCGCCCGCACGGGTTGTCGGAGCCGTCGGTCCAATGGGTCAGGTCGTTGGAAACCAGCCGGATCATCGGCTGCGACGTGCGCTCGAGATGGGTGTAGACCGGCGTCCCCTGTTCGCCCCAGCCGACGCGGCGATAAGACTTCGGGTCGCAGACCTCGGTATAGACCATGTCCTGCCACAGCAGCATGCCGTCGGTTTCCTTGGTCCCGGCGGCGTTCATCCACGGTGTCATTTCGGCCATCGAGCCGCAATCGATGACCCGGGCGTCGTAGAGGTCGACGATGCGGTTCCTGACGCTGGGGATCGACGCCCCCGGCTCGCCGGAAAAGAACAGCAGGTCGAGCTCGAACTCCTTCGGATCGATGCCGTCCCCAAGCGCCACCTCGGCCAGGTGCAACGCGTAGGAAGGCGTGCCGTAGAACGCCTTCGGCTTGGTCATCCGCATCCACAGGGCGGCGCGCGCGGTCATCCCCGTGGCCCCGGCACCGAACGGGAAGCACTGGGCGCGCAGGCGCTCGGCCCCGATCAGCGTCCCCCACGATCCCACGTAGAGCGAAAACACCGCGCCGATGAAGATCAGGTCGCCGGGCCTGAGCCCCATGCCCCACATCACCCGGGCCTGGTTGTTGGCGATTGCGGTCCAGTCGCCGCGGCCGATGGCGAAGGCGGTCGGTCGGCCGGTGGTGCCCGACGTGCCGTGGATGTGATGGACCTCCGATTCGGACACGCACAGGTAATCGCCGAAGGGCTGGTTGTCGGTCTGGGACTGCCTGAGCTCCGCCTTGGTCACCACCGGCACGCGCTCGAAGTCCTCCAGGCCCTTGATGCCGTCCGGGTCGATGCCGGCGTCGTCCCATTTTTTGCGGTAAAAGGGCGCCTGGTCATAGGCGTAGCGCATGACCTGGCCGATCCGCTCGACGATCGCCGCCTCGCGCTCAACCGGGTCCATGGTCTCGCGCACCGGAAACCAGTAACGGCTGTCCAGCTCGGGCATAAAGCCTTGGTCGTAAGCGGGCGGGAAGGACCAGGATTCCATGACGGCGCGTCCGTGAGGGCCGGTCTAGCGCAGCCGGCGCTCGGCGACGACGTTTTTGAGCGTCGCAACGATCTCGTCCGGGGCCGAGTCCTGCAGCAGCACATCGGCGACGCCGAGGCTCTTCAATTCCTTGACGTCGGCGTCGGGGATGACGCCGCCGGCGACGACGTTGATGTCCGAGGCACCGAGTTCGTCGAGAAGCCTCAAAATTTCCGGGATGATGGTCATGTGGGCGCCGGACAGCAGGCTGACGCCGAGCACGTCCACATCCTCCTGGACGGCGGCCTGGACGACCTCCTCCGGGGTGCGGTGGAGCCCGGTATAGACCACGTCCATGCCGGCGTCGCGCAGCGTGCGCGCGACGACCTTGATGCCGCGGTCGTGGCCGTCGAGCCCGACCTTGGCCAACAGCACCCGAATGACGCGGGATTCCTCGTTCATCGGTGGGGTTCCTCCCTTTCCGCCCGTTTTTCTCCCTGTCCGGGTTTCACCCGTCCGCGCCTCTTGACGTTTTCGGCAGGCTATTTCCTTTGGCCGGCAATAACAATCCCGCCGCCGCCGGTCGCGCCCTGGCCGGGAAAATTGTATTTGTTCCAATTTTGTTTTTGATTTTGATCCGTTATAAGGATTTTTTACATTTATTAAAATAAATAAACATTCTTTTTCCCAACTATGGCTCCATATCAACGTTTTTAAACCTGT
>PTLK01000246.1 GCA_002938075.1 Alphaproteobacteria bacterium MarineAlpha3_Bin3 | reverse complement strand
CGCCTGCCAGGATCGTCGTCTGGCGCTCCATCTCGGCGATCACCTCCGCCGCGAGGGAATAGGGCGGCAACGAACAGGCGGAATCGCCGGAATGGATGCCGGCTTCCTCGATGTGCTGCATGATGCCGGCGACGTAGACGTCCTTGCCGTCGGCGATGGCGTCGACGTCGACCTCGATGGCGTCTTGCAAATACGAATCCAGCAGGACGGGACTGTTCCCTGAAACCTGCACCGCCTCGGTCATGTAGCGCTTTAGGGCGCTTGAGTCGTGGACGATTTCCATGGCCCGGCCGCCGAGGACGTAGGACGGCCGGATGACCAGGGGATAGCCGATGAGGTCGGCGACCTTCTCCGCCTCGGCCTGGGAACGGGCGAGGCCGTTTTTCGGCTGCTTGAGGCCCAGGTCCTTGAGCAGCACCTGGAAGCGCTCCCGGTCCTCGGCCAGGTCGATGGCGTCCGGCGAGGTGCCGAGGATGGGGATGCCCACGGTTTCCAGCGCGTGAGAGAGCTTCAGCGGCGTTTGGCCGCCTAACTGCACGATGACGCCGTGGAAATCGCCGTTGGACTGTTCGACCCGGATCAGCTCGATCACGTCCTCGGCGGTCAGGGGCTCGAAATAAAGCCGGTCGGAGGTGTCGTAGTCGGTGGACACCGTTTCCGGGTTGCAGTTGACCATGATCGCCTCCAGCCCCATCTCCTTCAGGGCATAGGCGGCATGGCAGCAGCAGTAATCGAACTCGATGCCCTGGCCGATGCGGTTCGGGCCGCCGCCGAGGATCACCACCTTGGGCCTGTCGGACGGCTCGGCTTCGCATTCGGGCACGCCCAGGCCGTCGCCCTCGTAGGCCGAATACATGTAGGACGTCTGGGACGGAAACTCGGCGGCGCAGGTGTCGACGCGCTTGTACACCGGCTTGACGGACAATTCCTGGCGCTTGGCAGCGACGGCCGACGCCGACACCCCGGCCAGTTCGCCGAGCCTGTCGTCGGAAAAGCCCAGCATCTTCAGCCCCAGTAGCCCGGCGGCGTCATCGGGAAGGCCGTTCTTTTTCACTCCGGCCTCGGCGGCGACGAGCATCTCGATCTGTTCAAGGAACCAGGGGTCGTAGCGGCTGGCTTGCTGGATCTCGGCCCGCGTCAGCCCGGCCCGGAACGCCTGGGCGATGACCAGCACCCGGTCGGGCCGGGGCTGGGAAAGCGCTTCAAGGATATCCCCTTCGATTTCGACCTCGTTGAGGCCCGTCAGCCCGGTTTCCATGGACCGCAAGCCTTTTTGCAGAGATTCCACGAAGGTGCGGCCGATGGCCATGGCCTCGCCGACGGATTTCATCGAGCTGGTCAGCAGCGCCTCGGTGCCGGGGAACTTCTCGAAGGTGAAGCGGGGAATCTTGGTGACTACGTAATCGATGGTCGGCTCGAAGGAGGCCGGCGTGACACCGGTGATGTCGTTGTCGAGCTCGTCAAGGGTGTAGCCGATGGCCAGCTTCGCCGCCACACGGGCAATGGGAAAGCCGGTGGCCTTAGACGCCAGGGCCGAGGACCGCGACACCCGGGGGTTCATCTCGATGATTAGCAATTTTCCATTTTCCGGGTTGACGGCGAACTGGACGTTGGAGCCGCCGGTATCAACGCCGATCTCGCGCAGCACCGCGATCGAGGCGTTGCGCATGATCTGGTATTCCTTGTCGGTCAGCGTCAGCGCCGGGGCGACGGTGATGGAATCGCCGGTGTGCACGCCCATGGGATCGATATTTTCGATGGAACACACGATGATGCAGTTATCGGCGTGGTCGCGGACCACCTCCATCTCGAACTCCTTCCACCCGAGCACCGATTCCTCGACCAGCACCTGGCCGACCGGCGACGCATCGAGGCCGGTCTCGATGATGGCGTTGAATTCCTCTTCCGTCGCCGCGATGCCACCACCGATGCCGCCGAGGGTAAACGACGGGCGGATGATCAGCGGCAGGCCGATGGCGACGAGCGCCTGCCTTGCTTCTTCCAATGATTCGGCGAGGCGGCTTTTCGGGCACTCCAGCCCGATCTTCTCCATCGCGTCGCGGAACTGAAGCCGGTCCTCGGCCTTGGCGATGACGTCGGCCCGGGCGCCGATCATCTCGACCCCGTATTTATCGAGGATTCCCTTCTCCGCCAGCTCGATGGCGGCGTTGAGCCCCGTCTGCCCGCCCATGGTCGGCAGCAGGGCGTCGGGCTTTTCCTTGGCGATGATGCGCTCCAGCATATCGAGCGTGATCGGCTCGATATAGGTGGCGTCGGCCATCGACGGGTCGGTCATTATGGTCGCCGGGTTGGAATTGACCAGCACCACGCGCAAGCCCTCCTCGCTGAGCGCCTTGCACGCCTGGGCGCCGGAATAGTCGAACTCGCACGCCTGGCCGATGACGATCGGCCCGGCGCCGATGATCATGACCGAGGATATGTCGGTGCGGCGGGGCATTTTAATTATTCACCACAGAGGACACAGAGATCACAAAGAAAGAATTGGATTTCACAAAACCATCCTTTTGATTCCGTCTTTCAAAACCTTGGTGTTGAAGTTCAGAATCAATCCAGTACCGATTTCGGAAAGTTTCATGTAGGTCAACAGTTGCGCCTCGTGGATTGGCAAAATTCTTTCAATGGCCTTCAATTCGATCAATAACTTGTTCTCAACAATCAGGTCGGCGCGAAAGCCGCAATTCAGTTTCGTCCCCTTATAGTCGATGCCGATGGATTTTTGCCTTTCAAGGCCCATATTCGCATTTGCGAACTCATGGCAAAGGCATTGTTCATAGGCGGATTCCAAAAGACCCGACCCCAACTGCCTGTGAACTTC
>PTLK01000245.1 GCA_002938075.1 Alphaproteobacteria bacterium MarineAlpha3_Bin3 | reverse complement strand
CTTCTCGATTTGTTTCTCCAGGGTGACGCTGACGAAGACGCTGACCGGCAGGCCCACGGCCTCGGCGTCGACCAGGGTCGCGTAGCCGCGGATGACGCCCGTTTCCTCCAGGTTGCCGACCCGGCGCAGGCACGGGCTTGGCGACAGGCCGACCTTTTCCGCCAGCTCCACGTTGCGCATGCGGGCGTCGTTCTGGAGATTCTCCAGGATTTGCCGATCTATGGCGTCGAGGGATTTATTTGGCATAATAATCTAAAAAACTAATATATAATGACCAATCATTGCTAATTTATGCCATTTTTCGGCTCATTTCGCAAGGACATACGCCGCCCTCCGGGGCTAATCTCCCCTTATGTCACCCTTGGACGAACAGACTCCGACCCGCGAAACCCCGAACACTGTTTCCGCCGCGTTGCCGATCCTCCGCGAGTTGGAGAAAAAGGTGCTGTGGCTCAGCACCTGGATGATCCACCACGCCAATAACGTGCGCCAGAACCGGGGTGGGCTCGGCGGGCTTAAGGTCGGTGGCCACCAGGCGTCGTCGGCCTCGGTGGCGGCGCTGATGACGGCGCTTTACTTCCACGAACTGCAGCCGCAGGACCGGGTCGCCGTCAAGCCCCACGCCAGCCCGGTGTTCCACGCCATCCAGTACCTGTTCGGCAACCAGACACGGCGCAACCTGAAAAACTTCCGCGCCTTCGGCGGCGCCCAGAGCTATCCGTCCCGGACCAAGGACTCAGACGACGTCGATATCTCCACCGGCTCCGTCGGCCTCGGTCCGGCGATGACCGTGTTCGCGTCCCTGGCCCAGGACTACCTGCGCCGCCACACCGAAACCGTTCAGGCCCAGGACCCGGGCCGCATGATCGCCATCGTCGGTGACGCCGAAATGGACGAAGGCAATATGTACGAGGCGCTGCTGGAAGGCCGCAAGCACGACCTCAGGAACTGCTGGTGGATCATCGACTACAACCGCCAAAGCCTCGACGCCGTCGTCTCCGACCGCATGTTCCGCTGGATCGACCGCACCTTCCGCAACACCGGCTGGACCGTGGTGACGCTGAAATACGGCAAGCGCATGATGGAGGCCTTCAAGCGCCCCGGCGGCAAGGTCCTGAAGAAATGGATCAACGCCTGCCCCAATGACCTCTATTCGGCGTTGACCTTCCAGGGCGGCGCCCATTGGCGCCAGCAGTTGTGGAACGACATCGGCGACGAAGACGGGATCGAGGACCTTCTCCGGTCCTACGACGACGACGCGCTTCAGGACCTGATGACCAACCTCGGCGGCCATTGCCTGGAAACCATCCTCGAAGCCTTCGCCTCCATCACCGATGACACGCCGGCGTGCTTCATCGCCTATACCATCAAGGGCCACGGCCTGCCGCTGGCCGGCCACAAGGACAACCACGCCGGTATCCTCAACGCCGAACAGGTGGCGGGATTCCGGCAAAAGCTGGGGATCGCCGAGGGGCAGGAATGGGACCGCTTCGCCGGGCTTTCAATTCCGCCCGCCGATATCAAGCGTTTCCTGGACCAGGCGCCGTTCAATGCCTTGAACGGCGGGCGCAGGAAGACGGCGGCGGCGATCATGGTGCCGGCGAAGCTGCCGGCGCCCGAAACCGGCGCGCCCCTCAGCACACAGGAAGCCTTCGGGCGGATCCTGTTCGACCTTGCCGGCACCGATGAGGCCCTGGCGGACCGCATCGTCACCACGTCACCGGACGTAACCCAATCGACGAACCTGGGCGGCTGGGTCAACCGCCGCTGCCTCTTCGCCCGCGACAAGGTCCGCGATACCTTCCGCGACCACCATGTGGCCTCGATCCAGAAGTGGGCCGCCGACGAGCACGGCCAGCACATCGAACTCGGCATCGCCGAAAACAACCTGTTCCTGATGCTCGGTGCCCTGGGATTGTCGCACGAGTTGTTCGGCGAGCGTTTGTTCCCCATCGGCACGGTGTACGACCCGTTTATCCAACGCGGCCTCGATGCGCTCAATTACGCGTGCTATCAGGATTCACGCTTCATGCTGGTGGCGACGCCGTCGGGGTTGTCGCTGGCGCCCGAAGGCGGCGCGCACCAGTCCATCGTCACGCCGTTGATCGGCATCGGCCAGCCGGGGCTGGCCTGTTTCGAGCCCGCCTTCGCCGACGAGCTGGCCGTGATCATGCGCTGGGGGTTCGATCACATGCAGGCCGACGACGGCGGGGCTGTATCCCTGCGCCTGTCAACCCTGCCGCTGGTTCAGCCGCGGCGCAAAATCATCAAGACCCTTTGCCGCGACATTCTGGCCGGCGCCTATTGGCGGGCGAAGCCGGGGCCGAAATCAACCGGCGCCATCATCACCTGCGGCGCGCTTGCGGCCGAGGCCGAAGCCGCCCACCAACGGCTTTCCGAATCGGTTAGCGGGATCGGCCTGATGGCGGTGACCTCTCCCGACCGGCTTTACGGGGATTGGCGCCAAAACGGCGACAAGTCCCATCTGGCGAAGCTGTTGGCCGGGCTTAGGCCCAATGCCCGGCTGGTGACAGTATTGGACGGCCACCCGGCGGCGTTATCGTGGATCGGCTCGATCGCCGGGCACCGGGTGCGGCCCCTGGGCGTCGACCGTTTCGGGCAGTGCGGGGACGTGCGCGACCTTTACCGCGCCTACGGCATCGACGCCGAAGCCATCGAGGCGGCCTTCGGGGATTCCTGAAACGCTATAGGAAACGGCGGCGGAGAGGCGTTCAGATGTCGGCTTCGCGCCAGTCGCTGGAGCCCAGAAGCCCGGTCAGGTCCTTGAGCCGCGCCTGCCAGATTTCCAGGTCCTCGGGGTCGGCGTCCTCGTCGTCGTCTTTAATTAGCTT
>PTLK01000244.1 GCA_002938075.1 Alphaproteobacteria bacterium MarineAlpha3_Bin3 | reverse complement strand
AAGCACCGCAAGGCCGAGCTCATGGTGAAGCGGGAACACCAGAAGCTGGACCTCGACGATCGCACCATCAAAAGCCCGGTTACCGGCGTCGTCGACAAGACCTTCGTCAAGGTCGGCGAGTACGTGACCCCGGGGCAGCGCCTGGCGCTGGTGCATGATCCGTCGAAAATCTGGATCGAGGCCAACATCAAGGAAACCGAGATCCGCAGGCTTAAGATTGGTCAGAAGGTCGAGGTCAGCATCGACGCCTATCCGGACACCGGGTTCGAGGGCCGGGTGTTGAGCGTCGGCAACGCCACGACCAGCGAATTCGCGCTTTTGCCGAGCCCCAACCCGAGCGGCAATTTCACCAAGATCACCCAGCGCCTGCCCGTGCGCATCGCCATAGATCAGCAACAAGGCCTGTTGCGCCCGGGCATGATGGTCGAAATCTACATTGACGTCCGCAACCCAGACCGTTGAGCAGCATTTCGCCCGCTATGGGCCGGGTTACCGCTGGCTGGTAACCATCGGCGGCCTGTTGGGCGCCATGGTGATGATCCTGTCGGCGACCATGGTCAACGTCGCCGTGCCGTCCATCATGGGCGCCTTCGGCGTCGGCCAGGACCTGGCGCAATGGGCATCGACGGCGTTCCTGGCGACGATGGTGGCAAGCCAGCTTCTGAATACCTGGATTGTGACCGCCTTCGGACAGCGGTTGACGTTTTCGATGACCTTGGTCGTCTTCACCATCGGGTCGCTGATCTGCGCCGCCAGCCCGACCATCGAGGTGCTGATCGCCGGCCGCATCCTGCAGGGCTTTTCGGCTGGCGTCATTCAGCCACTGGTGATGGCCACCATCATCACCGTGTTTCCCGCCGACCGCCGCGGCTTCGCCATGGGGCTTTACGGAATGGGGGTGACCCTGGCGCCCAGCTTCGGGCCCCTGGCCGGCGGCATCACCATCGACGCCATGACCTGGCGCGATATCTTCCTGACGCCGTTGCCGCTGGTCGCCGTCGCCTTCGTCATGGGCTTGATGTTCATGCCGGGCAGGAAATTCCCGCGCCGGCTGCCTGAATTCGACTGGGCCGGGTTCGCGCTTTTGTGCACGGCGCTGGTGTGCCTGATGACCGGGCTCGGCAACGGCCAGCGCTGGGGGTGGGGTTCGAACGATATCGTGATGTTGTTCGTTGTCGGATTCTCAACCGCCTTCGCCTTCGTCTATTGGCAGGCCCGGATACGCTCGCCGATTTTTGATCTCAAGCTTTTTCTCAATCCCCGCTTCGCCGCCACCATGGCCATCGCCTTCGCCTTCGGTGTCGGCAACTTCGCGTCGAACTACGCGATCCCGGTGTTCACCCAGACGGTCCAGGGCTTCACCGCCACCCGGGCCGGCCTGGTGCTGGTGCCGGCGGGGTTGTTGCTGGTCGCCATCATCCCGTTCTCCGGCAGGCTCGCCGATGTGGTGCCCGAACACCAGCCAATCATGATCGGCATCGCCGTCTTCGCGCTGGCGACCTATTTCCTCGCCGGATCCGACGTCAACACGCCGTTCCTGATGATGGCGCTGTTCGCCGTCGGCAGCCGCTTAGGGCTCGGCCTGGTGATGCCCAATATGGGCTCGGCGGCGATGAAGGCGATTTCCAGCGAAAGGCTCAACCAGGGCGCCGGGACCTACAACTTCACCCGCCAATTGGGCGGCGCCTTCGGCGTCAACGGGCTGGTGGTGGTGATCGAACAGCGCACCGAAGTCCATGCCGAAGCGCTGACCGCCACCCAGACCGCGGCCAACAGCCTGACCCGGGAACTGATGGACAAGGTCGAACGATTGCTGTCGGAATCAGGCGTGCCCGAAGTCATGCAACAGACAGGTGCTCTCGATTACCTGGGCCACGTCATCAACGCCCAGGCCAGCACCTTCGGCTTCCAGGACGCCTTCATGGTTATCGCCCTGGTCTTCGTCGCCGCCCTGATCCCGGCCTGGGTGCTCCGGCAGACGAAAGCGGCGGTGGTGGCTTAGGCGTCTTATTCTTTATCAATGCGCCATCGCGATTTCCCCTTGCCAGACAACCCTTGCCTGCAATAGAGCATAACAGGAACTCTTTGCCGTAAAGCCTCATCCCCTTGACGCCGCCCGAGAACCTGGACCACCCTCGCCCGCTATGTCCGACGAAAACAAATCCCGCCCGCAAGCGCTTTCCGACGCCGAAAAGCTGGACTGGCTGCGCCTGATCCGATCGGACAACGTCGGGCCGATCACGTTTTATAAGCTCCTGGAATGATTCGCCACCGCCCGGGCGTCCCTGGAGGCGCTGCCGGACCTGGCGCGCCACAGCGGCGGTAAGCGTATCAAGGTGTTCTCGAAGGCTCAGGCCGAGGCCGAGGTGGAGGCCCTGGAACGGATCGGCGCCCGCCTCGTCGGCCGGGGCGGGCCCGACTACCCGCCGCTCCTCGCCCACATCGAGGACGCGCCACCGCTGATCGGCCTCCTTGGCCACGCGCATCTCCTGGCCAAGAAGGCGGTCGCCGTCGTCGGCGCCCGCAACGCCTCGATCAACGGCTGCCGCTTCGCCCGCAAGATCGCCGCCGATCTCGGCCACGGTGGGCTGTTGGTGGTTTCGGGCATGGCCCGGGGCATCGACGCAGCCGCCCATGAAGGGACCATCGCCACCGGGACGCTGGCGGTGCTGGGCGGCGGACTCGACGTGATGTATCCGAAGGAAAACCAATCCCTCTATGAAAGAATCGTCGCCGAAGGCGCCCTGATCTCCGAGGTTCCTTCCGGCACCCGGCCCCTGGCCCGTAATTTCCCCCGCCGCAACCGTCTGATTTCGGGCATCGCCCGGGGCGTCGTCATCGTCGAGGCGAGCCCGCGCTCGGGGTCGCTGATCA
>PTLK01000243.1 GCA_002938075.1 Alphaproteobacteria bacterium MarineAlpha3_Bin3 | reverse complement strand
CCTACATGACCGATTTCACCGCCCGCTGATCAAAGAGATTTACGACGGCGACGTAACGGTCGATAGCTTCGAAGACGTGGTGAAGTTGTTCCGGGACCCGGATGTCAAGAAGGCGCTTGAGAAAATCCGTGTCATGTCGGCGAAGCTGAACATCAAGCCCGAGGAAATCCCCCTGTTCATGGAGGATTACGGCGATATCTTCCTGTCGCTTTCGTACTTCCGGAAATGCCTGGATTCCATCGAGCCCATCATCACCGAGTTCCTGGAAGCCATGGACGAGATGCGCGATAACTACCAGTTCAAGACCGACCAGAACCTGCGCCAGACCATGGACATGATGGAATCCACCATCAACGAACTGATGGCGGCGATCACCGGTCGGTTCGAGAACTTCGAACGTGGCACCAAGCACATGTGGGACAACATTTCCGCCGAACGCTTCCGCAAGGTCGAACAGCTGATCAAGGGCTATCACACCACCATCGGCGGCGTGCTGTGCTCGCTCAGCGTCAAGATGGACGCCTGGGCGAACCTGTTCCCGACCCCGTCTGTCGGCGGGCCGGGCAAGCGGGCCGAGTTCATGATGTCGGAAATGAGACAGGGCATGGACAACATCCAGAAGATCGAGGATTCGGCGCCGATGCTGTCGGCCCTGAACTAACGGATCCCCACGCCTCTGTTTTCCGGATTTTTTGTTTTTTCTATTCCAGCCGGGTCCCGGCCGGCATCGGATAGCCGAGGATAAAGGTTTCCGCGTCCTGGGGGTCCCTGCCCGCCCGCTGCACCCGCAACAGCTTCAGCACCCCGGCGCCCGTGGTCACGCCGAGGGTATCGTCGATGAACGTCCCCGGTAATGTTCCTGTTTCGCCGCCGCCCGGCGCTCCTTCCTCGACCGCCGCCGCCAACACCTTGATCCTTTCGCCTTCGTATTTGACCCACACCCCGGGCCAGGGATTGAGCGCCCGGACTCGGCGTTCCAGCTCATCGGCCGGCCGCCGCCAGTCGAGGCGGCCATCGGCGCGGCTGAGCTTGCCCGCATGGGTGACCCCTTCCGTTCCCTGGGGAACGGGTTCCAGGGCCCCGGCCTCGAGCCCGGCCAGGGCCTCGACGATCATTTCCGCGCCCAAGGCGGCGAGCTCGTCGTGCAGGGTCCCGGCCGTGGTGTCGGCGGTTATCGGGACCTTGCGAGCCAGCAGCACCGGACCGGTGTCCATGCCTTCGTCGATTTGCATGATCGAGATGCCGGTGACGGTGTCGCCTTCGAGGATCGCCCGTTGGATCGGGGCGGCGCCCCGCCAGCGGGGCAAAAGCGACGCATGGACGTTGAGGCAGCCCAACCGGGGCGCGTCGAATACCGCCGTCGGCAGCCTCAGCCCATAGGCGACGACGACGGCGCTGTCGGCTCCGTCGTCATCCCTGGCCTTGAATAGCGCCTTGAACGCCGCCTGTTCGTTCTCGTCCTCGAAGGTTTCCGGGGTGCGCACGTCGAGCCCCTTTCGGTGGGCGAAGGCGTGGACGGCGGAGGATTTTTCCCTTTGTCCGCGGTCGGCGGGCCTAGGCGGTTGCGAATAGACGGCGATGATCTCGTGCCCGGCGGCGATCAGGGCGTCGAGAACGGGCACCGAGAAATCGGCACTTCCCATGAATACGAGACGCGGACGGGGCATCGTCGGTTTCGGCTTTCAATTGCTTAATTAAAAACAACGGCGGTTCTTTTTTCGGCCCTAAATAATTACCACGAAGGCCCCCAAAAAAAACAATTCAAGGGTGTCTTTGTGGTCAAAAGAATCAGAAAACGCGGGAAGGCGAAACGACCGAATGTCTACCGCTAGGCCGGAGCCGCCGCCATCTTTTTCGCCTTCGACAGCTTGCGGAGGATCATGTTGCGCTTCAAGGAAGAAATAAGATCGACGAACAGGATTCCGTCCAAATGGTCCATTTCGTGCTGGATGCAGGTCGCCAACACGCCGGCGACCTCCCTTTCGCGGATTTCGCCCTGGTAATCGAGATAGCGCACGCGAATGGCGTTGTGGCGTTCGACCTCGGCGTAATGCTCGGGCAGCGACAGGCACCCTTCCTCCTGGTTCAGCATTTCGTCGGAAACCCACAGCAGTTCCGGGTTGGCCATTTGGACCGGGTCCGGTTCCGCGTCCTCATCGACGACATCGACGACGATGACGCGCCGCTTGTCGCCGACCTGGGGCGCGGCGAGGCCGATGCCGTTGGCGGCATGCATGGTTTCCAGCATGTCGTCCATCAGCCGCCGTACGCTCTCATCGACGTTTTTCACCGGCTTCGCCGTAACCTTCAAACGCGGGTCCGGGGCGATGATGATGGGAAGTAGTGCCATTGCTGGATGCAGATATGGCCTTAGGCCCGGCCCGTCAAGGCCGACTTCCCGCCCGCCGCCAAGCGTTAGCGTCAAGTACTCACTTTCATAATTCCGTGATCCGTAGGATCGCCTCTCCCGTTTCCTCGGCAGGAGGGGACGCGCAGGCGATGCGGGGCCATCGGCAAGCGGTCCCGCCGCACCGAGGGGGCGGGAGAGGCGACGCCTAACCGGATGACCTCGGGAAGCCGCCCTACGTGTCACGGAATTATGAATGTGTGGACTAGTGGCGGCGCCGCCGAGGAGGTAGTCTCGGGGCCATGGATGCAACGATTCTTATGCTCGCCGTGATTGTCGTGCTCGCCAGCTGCGTTATCTATATGGCCGTGCGGCGCCCCGGCGCTGATTCCGGTGATGAGTTGAGCCGCATCATCCAGGCCCAGGCCGAGCTTTCGGGCCGATTCCAGCAGTCCGAATCGAGCCTCAATGAACGCCTGGAATCGCTCACCAAGCGGCTCGGCGACGGTATCGCCAAGCAAACGGAAAAAACC
>PTLK01000242.1 GCA_002938075.1 Alphaproteobacteria bacterium MarineAlpha3_Bin3 | reverse complement strand
CGGCGTCGTTGGACGGCAGGTTGGCGCCGATGGAGATATTGCTGGTCGCCTTCGCGGTGCCGCCGACCCGGCTGAGGTTCACCGATTCCAGAAAGTCCCTCGAAATAACGTTCTGGTTGGAAATCGTCAGGCTCGTGTTGGACGGGACCACCACACCGGAGGGGTCTGTCGGCCAGGCCTGCAGGAAGTAGCCCGCGGTGTTGCGCAGGAATCCTTCGTTGTCCTGGAAGAATGAGCCGGCCCGGGTGAACAGGTATTCGTCGGAGATGGTCGCCACCGGCGCTTCGTTGACGACGAAGAAGCCGCTGCCGGCAAGGGCGATGTCGGTTGCTGACGTCGACGACGCCAACAATCCCTGAGTGCCGGTGTCCTGACGCGGCCTTGATTGCACGCCGCCGGCCGAGAAAAACGTGGCCGAGGTTTGCTTGGTCACCAGGGTCTGAAAATCGACCTGGGTGCTCTTGTAGCCAATCGTGCTCAGGTTGGTGATGTTATCGGAGATGGCGCCGATGGCACTCGACTGCGCGGACAGTCCGGAAACACCTGAGCTCAATGCACCAAATAATGTCATTTTCTTTCTCCTTCGCTCTTCTGGCCGGCGGTCCGGCCTTAAAACCTTGTTATCTCGATCCAGGACGGCGAACCGCCGCCCGCTCAAAATTCCTTAACTTTTATGGCCCTGCCGAAGCGGTCTTGGTCTCCTTAATGGCAAGCACCGTGTCCTGGGCGATGGTGATGTCGTCGCCCAAGAACAAGTTTGCCAGGCCGCCTTCGACTCCGGCGCCGGTCACCCGGCCGAAGACCGTTTGCGTGATCTCCAGTAGGTTGCCCGAAAAATCGAGGCCGCTGATCAGCACGTTGTAGGCGCCGTCGGGCTGCAGGATGCCGGAATTGTTCTTGCCATCCCAGGCAAAGACGTGCTTGCCGGAAGACTTGTCGGCGTCGCCCTGGAACACCGTCCGGCCGGCGCTGTTGGTAATGGTGAGGGTGGCGGTATTGGCGCCGAGGGGCATGGTGTAGCCGATTTCCGCCTGACCGTCCTGTAGCGGCACGGTGCGGCCTGTGGCCTCGACCGTCGAGCCGATGAAATCGACCAGGGCCGAAATCTGGTTGGTTTGCTCCAGCTTCAGCAGCTTTTCCAGGTTGGCGTTGGCGAAAATCTGCTGCTCGACACCGGCGAAGGCCACGAGCTGGGAGGTGAACTCGTTGGCGTCCAGAGGATCGAGCGGATCCTGGTTCTTCAACTGGGTCACCAGCAGGTTGAGGAACCGGCCGAGTTCCTCTTCGAGCTTGTCGCTGGACTCCGAGGATTTTGTGCCCTCGATGAGGTTGCTTGAAGCTAATGAATTGCCGATAAGCATCTATTCTACTCCTGGTCGCTCCCTGTCAGGCGCGCTTAAGCCCTTACGTCGATGCGGCCCTTGGAAAGGACACGCCCGTCGGATGAGATCACGGCCTGTTCGATGATCTCGTTGTCCAAAAGGACCACGTCGTCTTCGACACTGGCCGCGCGGCCGGAAGAATTGTCGCCTTCCTTGGCATGGTTTTCCTCGCCGCGCAGGTTGAAGTTTAGGTCTTCGTTATCCACATGCAGGCCGGCTTCCTGAAGGGCGCGCTGAAGCTCGCGGGAGTCCTTCTGAAGCTGATCCAGGGTTTCCGGCCGGTCGACGATGACATGAACGTTCAGCCGGTTGTCCTGGGAGACTTCCATCTTCACCTCGACGCGGCCCATGTTCGCCGGACGAAGCTGAATGGTGATCTTGTCGTTGCCGGCCTGGATCGCCTTGGTGATCTTGACCGTAACCTGCTCGACCATGGAACGTCCGGTGCGGGCAGGGTTCTGGGTGTTGCCGGATTGGTTGACGGCGTTCTGGCCCCGGGTCTGCTGGCTGCCGGAAACGCCCCCGGTGCCTGTCTGTACGGCACCCTCGCCGCCGCCCGAATGGGCCGTGCTGCCGGCGTTGCCGGACATCGCCTGCGCCTGCACCAGGCTTTTGGCGCCGGTGCCCGCCTGCGTCGCCTGGGCGCTTTGGTTCTGGGCTGCCTGGGTTTGGGTGGCGGCGGCCTGGGCCTGTTGGGCCTGATTCTGGTTGCCGCCGCTCTGGGTATGGTTGCCGGCGCTCTGGCTGTTGGACGACTGGCTGGAACCTTCGCCGCTGATCACGGTGTTGGCGGTCAACGCGGCGCTCGGCCTCGACGTCAGGTTCTGGGCTTCGTTGGTCACGGTCACGGAGACCTGGGTCCGGTTGTCGCCGCCGATGGCCTTGGCAAGGCCGGAAGCCTGGGTTTCGACCGTGGTCTGGGCGGCGCCGGACTCGTCATCGCCAAAGATCGCTGACTGTTCGTTGGCGGCGGCCTTGGCCTGGTCGCTGGCATTGGCGGCGGCCTGGGGTTGATGGTGGTTCTGGGGGCCGTCCGACTTGCCGGTAGAAACGGGCGTCGTCTTGGAAGCATTTTCGGACGCGGCGGCAATGGCTTCCAACGCCGTCGCCTGGCCGTCGGCGCTGCTGACTTTACCCTGCTCTGAAGCGACGCCTTCTTCGCTCAACGCTTCGCCGCCGGCCAAAAGGCCGCTCAGCACCTTGTCCGTGGTTTCGGTGGAAACGCCGGCCTGGGCAACCAGCCCATCGGTGCCGGCGGATTGAACGGCGCCGTCCGGGTTTTCCGTTTCGTTGTCGGCGGTCTTGGTTTCGCCATCCGACTCGGATGTCTTGCCGTAGGTCTCGCCGTCATCCCCGTCATCCGAGGACACTTGCTGATCGTCGCCCTGGTCGTCGTTGGTGGGCGTATCGTCCCGGGCGGCGCTGTCGTCGCCGCGTTCCTCGGCGTGGCTTTCGCCATGGTTGGCGTCGTCGACGTCGCCGCGTTCCTCGGCGTGGCTTTCGCCATGG
>PTLK01000241.1 GCA_002938075.1 Alphaproteobacteria bacterium MarineAlpha3_Bin3 | reverse complement strand
GCCTCGACGTCGCCGCGGAACAGGACCCAGCGCCTTTCGCGGCCGTAGAGCTTTCCTTTGCGGGCCCGGTAATAGCGGTTGCCGAATTGGTCGGTGCCGACAAGGACGCCGTTCAGCCAAGTATAGATCATGGTGCCGATGTACATCAGGACGCCCTCTTCGGTATGCGGCGGCGCCAATCGCTGGCGACGCTCAGGCGAGGCAAATATGGCATTTGCCATCCGGTGCGTCCACCCCGGCCAACGAGCACCCGGCGGAAACTGGTGGAACCGGCCCGGCAATTTCGTCCCGGGGGTTTCGCCCCGGCCCCGGGAAATGAATTTTTGAGGCTACTTCCCTGACCCCCTTCGGCGTCGAGTCGGGCCAGCGAATCCAGCGATTCGCCCATCACCGCATTTACCATTTCTAAAGTAATTTTATACACATTTACCACAATATCTTGTAATTTTACCTATTGCAGACCACAAGATGTTGGTTTACACACAATAGGGTTGCACCTGGGCAGACACGATATCTTGGTGACGTGCAGAGGGCGAAAAACCGCCTCAAGGTCGCAACGGGGGGGCCACAAGGTCCAAACAAAGGAAACAACCCGAGGCCTTTTTGTTGGGGGAACAATGCAAATCCATCGGCTATTCACGAAAGAACACGACTCTCCGTATTCAAACATCGAATTCCGCAAGGCCTCGAGCAAAATCAAAAATCCGGACGGTTCAGTGGTTTTTCGCCTCGACGACATAGATGTCCCGGCGGGCTGGTCGCAGGTCGCCTGCGACGTCCTTGCGCAGAAGTATTTCCGCAAGGCCGGGGTTCCCAAGTTATTGAAAAAATTCGAGGAAAATGACGTTCCCAGTTGGCTGTGGCGGCGCGTCCCCGACATCGCCGGCCTCGCCGAGTTGCCTGAGGACCAGCGCATGGGCAGCGAAACCGGCGCGCGGCAGGTATTCGACCGCATGGCCGGCACCTGGGCCTATTGGGGCTGGAAAGGCGGCTATTTCGATTCCGAGCAGGACGCCCGCGCCTATTACGACGAAACGCGCTATATGCTGGCCTCCCAGGTCGGCGCCCCCAACTCGCCGCAGTGGTTCAACACCGGTCTTTACTGGGCCTACGGCATCGACGGCCCGGCCCAGGGCCATTCCTACGTTGATTACAAGACCGGCCACCTGGTCAAGTCGCGCTCGGCCTACGAGCGCCCGCAGCCCCATGCGTGCTTCATCCAAGGCATTGCCGACGACCTGGTCAACGAGGGCGGCATCATGGACCTGTGGGTCCGCGAGGCAAGGCTGTTCAAGTACGGGTCCGGCACCGGCACCAATTTCTCGGCCCTGAGGTCCGAAAACGAAGGCCTTTCGGGCGGCGGTAAGTCGTCGGGGCTGATGAGCTTCCTGAAGATCGGCGATCGCGCCGCCGGCGCCATTAAGTCCGGCGGCACGACGCGGCGCGCCGCCAAGATGGTCGTAGTCGACATCGACCATCCCGACATCGAGAAGTTCATCAACTGGAAGGTCCAGGAAGAACAGAAAGTCGCCGCACTGGTCGCCGGCTCGAAGCTGGCCGGCAAGCACCTGGGCAAAGTCATGGCCGCCTGCCAAGAAGGCGAAGGCGAGGACCGCTTCGATCTGAAGAAGAACCCGGCCCTGAAAAAGGCGGTTCTCGGCAGCCGCCGGGCGATGATTCCGGAAAACTACGTGCAGCGGGTGATCCAGTTCGCCCGCCAGGGATATACCGAAATCGAGTTTCCCGAATACGACACCGATTGGGATTCCGAGGCCTATTTGACCGTGTCGGGACAGAATTCCAACAACACGGTCCGGGTCGACAACGCTTTCCTCGAAAAAGTGCTCGAGGACGGCGAATGGGACCTGATCCGGCGCACCGATAGAAAGGTCGAGAAACGGGTGCGGGCCCGGGACCTTTGGGAACAGATCGGTTGCTCCGCCTGGGCTTCGGCCGATCCGGGCCTGCAGTTCGACACCACCATCAACGATTGGCACACGTGCCCCGAAAGCGGCCGCATCAATGCGTCGAACCCGTGTTCGGAATACATGTTCCTGGACGACACGGCATGCAATTTGGCGTCCCTGAACCTGATGGCGTTCGCCAACGAAGACAAAAGCTTCGACGTAGACGCTTTCGAGCACGCCGTCAGACTGTGGACCGTGACCCTTGAGATATCGGTGATGATGGCCCAGTTCCCGTCCGACCGGATCGCCGAACTGAGCTACGAATACCGCACCTTGGGCCTGGGCTTCGCCAACATCGGCGGCTATCTGATGGCGGCTGGCATTCCCTATGATTCGAAAGCTGGGCGGGCCCTTTGCGGCGCCATCTCGGCGTTGATGAGCGGCCAATCCTATGCCACGTCGGCGGAAATGGCCGCCGAAATGGGCGCCTTTCCCCATTACCAGGACAACCGCGAGGCCATGCTCAAGGTCATTCGCAACCACCGCCGCGCCGCCATGGGCGCCGAGACCGGTTACGAAGACCTGTCGGTCAACCCGGTGGCGCTGAAAGCGGCCGATTGCCCGGACGGCGAACTGACCCGGGCCGCCCGCGACATATGGGACCGGGCGCTGGAATTGGGCCAGGAGCACGGCTACCGCAACGCCCAGGTTTCGGTGATCGCGCCGACCGGCACCATCGGGCTGGTCATGGACTGCGACACCACCGGCATCGAGCCCGATTTCGCCCTCGTCAAGTTCAAGAAACTGGCCGGCGGCGGCTATTTCAAGATCATCAACCACATGGTGCCGAAGGCGCTGTCCAGGCTCGGCTATTCGCCAGCCCAGATCGAGGACATCGCGCTATACGCCGTCGGCCACGGGACATTGAAGGAATCCCCCGCCCTCGGCCACGAGGCGCTGAAAGCGAAGAAGTTCACCGAAGAGGC
>PTLK01000240.1 GCA_002938075.1 Alphaproteobacteria bacterium MarineAlpha3_Bin3 | reverse complement strand
TTGCTCCCCATCGTGTTCAAGAGCGAGACCCAGATTTCCGTCGCCGACGTCGACGAATTCGGGGTCTGGATTTTTTCCCTCTACTACCGCGCCGGCAAGGTCATCGTCACCCGCCAGACCACCAACCCCAGCGCCGTCGGCGGGCTGCTGACCGCCGATTGCGAGTTTGTGGGAAAGTAGGGCACTCATTGAAAAACCCCGGAAAAGGCATAAGTTCATTGTTTGTTTTTTAATATGATGAATATAAGATAACAACCCGCTCCGGGCGCCGTTCCTGGCCGGGAGGGAGAGGGCATGCTTGCGCCCCATCGCCGCCGAAAGACCAAGGAAACGGCCACCGCACGACCACCGGATGCCTACCCGATGTCCACCCACATATCCACCGAATAATCACCGGATGCCGACCGATGCCCACCGTTCAAAATCAGACGGCGGCAAATGCTAACAAATGCGTACTTTTGCGTACTATCCGACCGGAATTCGGGCCCGGAATCTGACGTATTTACAATTTATATCAAGACGTTAACAGTAATTCCCCGGCCCAAGGCCGTCGCATCCGCCGAAATCCCCCCGCCCGCCGGGCCCGGAGAGCCAACTTGGCCTTGCCTCGGCGGTGAAAACCGGGCAAACCGGGCGCTCTCTTAAAAGAATTGAGGCCGACCCGGACATGAAGTTCGACACCATCGCCATCGCCGCCGCCGCCGGCCCGGAAGCCCAAGCGGCGCTGAAAAGCTTATCGGGGCGCTACGACACCGTGGCCATCGAAGACGCCGACGTGGTCGTCGCCTTGGGCGGCGACGGCTTCATGCTCCAGAGCCTGCATGCCTCCATGCAGCGCGGCCAGCCGATCTACGGCATGAACCGGGGCTCGGTCGGGTTCCTGATGAACGCCTACCAGGAAGACGGCCTTCTGCAGCGCCTTGAAAAAGCCGAGCCGGCGAAGATCCGCCCGCTGGCGATGACCGCCACCGACACCCAAGGCCGAGAGCACAAGGCCCTGGCCATCAACGAGGTGTCGCTGATCCGCAAGACCCGTCAAGCGGCGAAGCTCCGGATCGAGGTCGACGGCATCGAGCGCATGGAAGAACTGGTCTGCGACGGCGCCCTGGTGGCGACGGCGGCGGGCTCTACGGCCTACAACGTTTCGGCCCATGGCCCCATCATCCCCATCGGCGCCGGGCTTTTGGCGTTGACGCCGATCAACGCCTTCCGGCCGCGGCGCTGGAGAGGCGCGCTGTTGCCGGAGACCGCCCGGGTGGTCTTCGACGTCATCGACCCGGACGTGCGCTCGGTCAGCGCCAGCGCCGATTTCACCGAGGTCCAAGAGGTCACCCACGTCGCCGTCCGCCAGGACCCGGACGCCTGTGCCACCTTGCTGTTCGACCCGGAACACGACCTCGAGGAACGGATCATCAAGGAACAGTTCCTTCCTTGAACGTCCCTCGTCCCGCGTTGATCGCCGGCATTATCGGCACCCTGGCCTTCGGCGCCGTCGGCGGCGCCGTGTTCGACTGGCTGACGGTCCCCTTGGCGTGGCTGATCGGGGCCATGGTCATCACCACCGCCGCGGCGCTGACGGGGGCGCCGTTGAAGGGGCCGGGACAGTTGCGCAATGTCATGATCGGGGTGCTGGGCATCATGCTCGGCAGCGCCTTCACCTCCGACGCGCTTGATAACCTGGGGCAATGGCTGAGCAGCCTGTCGGTGCTGCTGGCGTTCATCGTCGCCGTGACCACGGTGGTGGCGCTGTACCTGGTCCGGATCGGAGGCTACGACCCCATCTCGGCGTTCTTCTCGGCCTCGCCGGGGGGGCTGGCGACGATGGTGGTGATGGGCGGCGAAATGGGCGGCGACGAACGCTCGATCGCTCTCACCCATTCCATCCGCGTCATGCTGACGGTGCTGGTGATCCCGTTCTGGTTCCGCTTTTTCCACGGCTACGAGCCCGGTGGACTGGCGGCGATATTCGGCGACATCGGCGACATCGCCGGCCGGGATTTGATGATTTTGCTGCTCTGCGGGCTGGGTTATCCGCTGGCCCGGCTGCTCAGGCTGCCGGCGGCGCCGATGCTGGGGCCGATGGCGCTCAGCGTCGCCGTTCACCTAAGCGGCGTCACCGAAGCCAAGCCGCCGGCCGAGATCGTCAACCTGGCGCAGGTGGTGATCGGCACCTCGATCGGCTGCCGGTTCGTCAACATCCCGGTGATGCGGGTGCTGAAAGTGCTGATGGTCAGCGCCGGGGCGACGTGTTTCATGCTCGCCCTGGCAGTGGCGGCGGCCTTAGGCGTCGAAGCCGCGACCGGCCTGCCGTTCCCAGCCCTGTGGCTGGCGTTCGCGCCCGGCGGGCTGGCCGAGATGACGCTGATCAGCCTCGCCATGGGCATCGATACGGCGTTCGTATCCACCCATCACCTGCTTCGGGTGGTATTCATGGTGACGGCGGCGCCTTTGGTGTTTGCGCTGATCAGGAAACGACTCTCCTAACGGTGATCGGCGCCGACAACTTCGGCGACATTGGCGAAGCCGTCCCGTTCCAGGTGGGCCGCCAAGTCGCGGTTGATGGCGTTGACCAGCCCCGGCCCTTCGAATACCAGCGCCGTATAGAGCTGCACCAGCGACGCGCCGGCGCGGATCTTGGCGTAGGCGTCGGCCCCCGTGGCGACGCCGCCGACGCCGATCAGCGGTAGCCGGCCTTCGGTGAGTTTGTAGAAATCGGCCAGCACTTGCGTCGACGGATCGAACAAGGGTTTGCCGCTAAGTCCCCCGGCCTCGTCCCGCTGGCGATCGGTGAGGGTGTCCGGCCTCTCGATGGTGGTGTTGGTGGCGATGATCCCGCCGAGGCCCTGTTCCGAGGCCACCTCGGCGATGTCTTGCTTGTCGTCTTCAGTCAGGTCCGGC
>PTLK01000024.1 GCA_002938075.1 Alphaproteobacteria bacterium MarineAlpha3_Bin3 | reverse complement strand
GGTGGCGATAATGGCAACGCAACCGCTTGGGCCCGGCTATTCCTCGACATTTTTGCTGACATTTCCCAGATAACTCTCAAATCGGCTCCTACAGTACGCAATTGTCAGGGTCATTGAAATGACTCCATGTTCGGCCCGGACAACAATCATCCCGGTCGGCGCCGTAGATGCCGTAACGCCCGCTTATTGGCCGTCGATCAAGGCGCGCTCGCCCTCGACCGTGACCCGGTCCTCGGCGATCAGCCGCAGCGCCCGGGGATAGATCTTGTGCTCTTGTTCCAGCACCCGGGCGGCCAGCGCCTTGGCGTCGTCGTCGGGGCGCACCGGCACCTCGGCCTGGACGATGATCGGCCCGGTGTCCATTTCCGAACGCACAAAATGGACGGTGCACCCGGAAGCCTTCTCGCCGGCGTCGAGGACCCGTTGATGCACGCCCAGGCCCTTGAACGCCGGCAGCAGCGACGGGTGAATGTTGATCAACCGGTCCCGCCAATGGTCGATGAAGGGGTCGGACAACAGCCGCATGAAGCCGGCCAGGCAGACGAATTCGGCGCCCGCCTTCTCGATGGCGGCGGTCATCGCCTTATCAAACGGCTCGCGCCCGTCGAACGTTTTGTGGTCGATGACGGCGGTGGCGATGCCGGCCTTCCCGGCCCGTTCCAGCCCCTCGGCGCCGGCGACGTTGGAGATCACCAGCACAATTTCGGCCGGCCAGCCGGGCGCCGCCCCGGCGTCGATCAGGGCCTGCAGGTTGGAACCCCGCCCGGATATCAGGACCGCAACCTTCACGGCTTCCAGGCACTGTCCAGGTTGTCGATGGCGATGCCGGCGTTCTCGCCCTCGGCGACTTCGACGGCGCCGATGCGCAGCGCCAGCGCGCCGGCGTCGCCCAAGGCGTCCTCTACTTCGTCGGCCTGGTCGGCGGCGGCGATCACCACCATGCCGATGCCGCAGTTGAAGGTGCGGGCCATTTCGTGGGCCTCGATGCCGGTTCCCCTCAACCAGCCGAACACCGGGGGCAGCGGCCAGGCGTCGGCGTCGAGCACCGCCGTCAGGCCGTCGAGCAGGGCCCGGGGGATGTTTTCGACCAGGCCGCCGCCGGTGATGTGGGCGAAGCCCCTGACGCCGCCGGTGGCGGCCGCGGCGAGGCAGGGTTGGACGTAGATCCGCGTCGGGTCGAGCAGCGCCCGGCCGAGATCGCGCTCGGCATCGAAAGGCGCCGGGGCGGCGTAATCCAACCTTAAGTCCTCGACCACGCGGCGGACCAGCGAAAACCCGTTGGCGTGCAGGCCCGACGACGTCAGACCGAGGACCGCGTCGCCCGGTTTTGCCGTCTCGCCGGTCAGTACCCGGCCGCGTTCGACGGCGCCGACGGCGAAGCCGGCCAAATCGTATTGGCCTGGTTTATAGAGCCCCGGCATTTCCGCCGTTTCGCCGCCAATCAGCGCGCAACCGGCCTGGCGGCAGCCTTCGGCGATGCCGGCGACCAGGTCGCGCCCGGCCTCGACGTCGAGCTTTCCGGTGGCTAGGTAATCGAGGAAGAAAAGCGGCTCCGCCCCCTGGACCACCAAGTCGTTAACGCACATGGCGACCAGGTCGACGCCGATGGCGTCGTGATGGCCGGCGGCCTCGGCGACCAAGACCTTGGTGCCGACGCCGTCGGTGGCGGCGACCAGCATCGGGTCCTGGTAACCGGCTTCCTTGAGGTCGAACAGGGCGCCGAAGCCGCCCAGGTTTGAGGCCACGCCGGGCCTCTTCGTGGCTTCCGCCAACGGCTTGATGGCTTCGATGAAGGCGTTGCCGGCGTCGATGTCGACGCCGGCGTCCTTGTATCGGTCGCCGCCGTATTTATGCACTTTTTGGCTAATACCTTCCTCCTCGGACGGGCTATGGTAGATTGCTGCCCCGACAAGTCCCTGGGGGGGTAAAGATAATGTATCCATGCCGTTTTGTAATGGCTGATGTTGATGATTGAGCGCTCAATCCGCCACTTTATACTGGCTGGCCTGGCGACCTTGTTCGCCGTTTCCGCCACCATGCCTGGGGCGGCCCAGCCGATGGACGTTTTCGAGGTCCGCGACGTCGCCGTCGATGTCACCGCCGAGACCGCCACCAAGGCCCGCGAGCTGGCCCTGATCGAAGGCCGGAAACTGGCCTTCCGCCGGCTGCTGGAACGGTTGACGCTGCGCATCGAACACCAGGGCCTGCCGGACCTGGGGGCGGAAGAGATCGCCGCCTACGTCAACGACTTTTCGGTCGCTGAGGAGAAGACCTCCGCCGTGCGCTACCTGGCGCGGCTGAATTTCCGCTTCAAGCATGAGGAAATCCGTGGGCTCCTCAACGACCTCGGGTTTAGCTTCGCCGAAACCGTCTCCAAGCCGGTGCTGGTGCTGGCGGTGTTTCAGAACGCCGGCGCGTTGATCCTGTGGGACGAACCGAACCCGTGGCGCGACGCCTGGGCCGCGCGCCCGGCCCGTCAGGGGCTGGTGCCGACCCTGATGCCGCTGGGCGACCTCAAGGACATCGCCGCCATCGGCGTCGAGCAGGCCATGGACGGGGACCTACAGCGGCTGAACGTCATCTCCCGGCGTTACGGGGCTAGCGACTCGCTGGTGGTTTTCGGGGTGCTGCGGGTTGACGCGGCCCCATCCAGGCGGGTCCTGGAAGTCTATTTCACCCGTTACGGCAAGCAGCTCCGCGAACAGACCGAGGTCATGAGCTTCAGCCAAAAAGAAAACGAGACCGTGGGCGGCCTTCTCGCCCGGGCGGCGGAGGAATTGACCTTCGTTGTCGAGGATAACTGGAAGCGCGACAACATCATGCAGTTCGAGCGCACCGGCGTGATCGCGGCGGTGGTGCCGATCACCCGGCTCAAGGACTGGCTCGACGTGCGCGCCCGGCTGGCCGGCGTCGCCGTCGTCCGGCGCGCCGAAATGGTGCTGCTTTCGCGGTCCGAGGTCCGGGTCAACCTGCATTTCATCGGCGACCGCGACCAGTTGGCGCTGGCCTTGGAGCAATCGGACCTGAGGCTGTTCGAGGAAGGCGGACAATGGCGGCTCGGCCTGGCCGGAGCGCAGCCGAAGGGAAAGTCCTAGGCCGATGAACCTTCCCAACCTGATTACCTTCGGGCGCTTGTTCTCCGTTCCGGTGATTTTGTGGCTGATCCTCGACGGCCTCATGCTGGCCGCCTTCTGGGTCTTTTTCGTTGCCGCGCTGTCGGATGCCGTCGACGGCATCATCGCCAAGTACTTCGACGCCGAAACCGTGTTCGGCGCCTTTCTCGACCCGATCGCCGACAAGGCGCTGCTGGTTTCGGTTTATCTGATGCTCGGCCACCAAGGCTACGTCGAGGCCTGGTTGGTGATAATGGTGGTATTCCGTGACCTGGTGATTCTCGGCGGCGCGATTCTGTTCCAAACCGTGACCCAGTCGCTGACCATGCAGCCGCTGACCATTTCCAAGGTCAACACGTTCGTGCAGTTTGTTTTCGTCGTTATCGTGCTTTGGGTCGAGGCCTATGGTCTCGACGGGGGCGCGGCGATCCGGGTAATCGGTTATATTGTCGCCGTGACGACCTTGTGGTCGGGGTCCGCCTATGTAATCACCTGGAGCCACCGCGCCGCCGTCATGGAAGACACCGGCAATCCAGAGGAGACGGAATGAGCCGAGAAAAGCGAACCCTGTTCTGGATCGCCGGGCTGGCTGTCTTCGTGTTCGTCCTCCAATTGCTGTCCGGCGTCCTGATGCCGTTCGTCGCCGGCATGGCGATCGCCTATTTCCTCGACCCAGTGGCCGACAAGCTGGAACAAAAGGGCCTATCGAGGACCTTGGCGACGACGGCTATCATCGCCGCCTTCTTCTTCGTCGCCGTCGGCGTGCTGGTGTTGCTGTTTCCGCTGCTCCAAGCCCAGGTGGTCAGCCTGGCGGCCTTCGTCCCGGACCTCATCGACACCTTCCGCGATTATGCCGAACCCTTCCTGGAACGCCTTCGGGCCGACCTGTCGGCGCCGGAGATGGAGCGCCTGAAGGAAGCGGCCGGCAACTACGCCGGCACCGCCATCCAATGGATGAGCGGCCTCTTGGGCGGCCTGTGGGAGGGCGGCCTGGCGGTTTTCAACGTCCTGTCGCTGCTCATCATCACCCCGGTGGTGGCGTTCTACCTGCTCCGCGATTGGGACCTGATCGTTGCCCGCTTCGATTCCTACCTGCCGCGGGCCGCGGCGTCGACGATCCGCGAACAATGCGCCGCCATCGACACCACCATCGCCGGTTTCGTGCGCGGCCAGGCTTCCGTGTGCCTGGTGCTGGCCGCCTGGTACGGCTTCGGCCTGAGCGTCGTCGGGCTGGAATCCGGGCTTCTGGTCGGAATCGGCGCCGGCGCCATATCGTTCATTCCCTATCTCGGCGCCGCCATCGGGCTCATCGTCGGCGTCGGCATCGCGCTGGCGCAGTTTTCCGACTGGTTGCCCATCGGCCTGGTGGCGGGGGTCTTCATCATCGGCCAGACGACCGAAAGCTACGTGCTGACGCCGAGGCTGGTCGGCGGGCGCATCGGCCTGCATCCGGTGTGGATCATCTTCGCGCTGCTGGCCGGTGGTGCGTTGTTCGGATTCACCGGCGTTCTCTTGGCCATACCGGCGGCGGCGATCATCGGCGTGTTGATCCGCTTCGGCCTTTCGAGGTACCTGGAAAGCCCGCTTTACCACGGCGGCAAGGCCCCGGGGAATCCAATGGGGAAGACAAAGGCGAAAAGCCAAACGCGGGCAAAGGCCAAAACCAAAAGTAAAAGCAGGGCCAGGAAAAAGAAGTGAACGCCCCCCCATCGACCTCCCCGTCACCCCCCTCGCAACTGGCGCTTGATTTCGACCACCGCCCGGCGCTCGGCGGTGACGATTTCCTGGTCGCAACCCCCAACGCCGAGGCCGTCCGCTGGCTCGACGCCTGGCCCGACTGGCCGGGCCCGGCGCTGGTGATTTTCGGCCCCGCCGGATCGGGCAAGACGCATCTGGCCGAAGTCTTCCGCTCAAAAAGCGGCGCCCGGCCAGTAGGCCTTCGGGGGCTTGGGGACGAGGCGGCCCCGGCGCTCATGGGCGATGCCCGGGCGTGTGTCCTGGAGGACGCCGAGGCGGCCGTCGCCCGGGGCCTGGAAGAGCCGCTTCTGCACCTCTACAACCACGTCAAGGAATCCGGCCGCCATATCCTGCTGACCGCGAAGCAGCCGCCGACGCGGTGGGGTATCGTCCTCGGCGATCTGGTGTCGCGGCTGAATACGGCGGTTCAGGCCGGCATCGGGGCGCCCGACGACGCGTTGATCACCGCCGTCCTGGTCAAGCAGTTCACCGACCGCCAGTTGAAGGTCGATGTCGAGGTGATCTCGTACATGCTGACGCGCATGGAGCGCTCCTTCGACGCCGCCCGGCGCATGGTCGGCGCCATCGCCGACCTGGCGCTGGAGGAACGGCGCAACATCACAGTGCCACTGGTGCGCCGAGTTTTAGATAATTTTTAGGGAGGAAACCTGTCAATGGATCTGGGGATCAAGGAAAAAAAAGCCATCGTCTGCGCGTCATCGAAGGGGCTTGGCAAGGGCTGCGCCCTGTCGCTGGCCCGCGAAGGCGTCAACGTTACCATCTGCGCCCGGACCGAGGAAACGCTAGAGGAGGCGGCCGACGAAATCAGGGCCTTGGGTGGCGGCGCGGTGACGATGGTGGCCTGCGACATCACTACCGAAGACGGACAAAAGGCGGTGCTGGCGGCGTGCCCGGCGCCCGATATCCTGATCAACAACGCCGGCGGGCCGGCGCCGGGGGACTTCCGCGACTGGGACCGGGAGACCTGGATCGCGGCCCTCGACGCCAACATGCTGACGGCGATCTTCCTCATCAAGGCAACCGTCGACGGCATGATCGAGCGCCGGTTCGGGCGCATCGTTAACATCACATCTTCGGCGGTGAAGGCGCCGATCGAGATTTTGGGGCTGTCCAACGGCGCGCGCTCGGGGCTGACCGGGTTCGTTGCCGGCCTGGCGCGCAAGACCGTGGCCGCCAACGTCACCATCAACAACATCCTGCCCGGCCCGTTCGATACCGAGCGTATGCATGCCAACATCAAGGTCAACGCGGAGAAGGCCGGGCTCTCCGTTGAGGAGATGACGAAGCGGAAGGCCGCCGCCAACCCGGCCGGGCGCTTCGGCGACCCCAACGAGTTCGGCGAGCTGTGCGCCTTTGTCTGCTCGGCCCAGGCCGGCTACATCACCGGCCAGAACCTGCTCATCGACGGTGGTGGATTTCCGGGGACGTTCTAGGGGGGGAGAGCGCCTTCAGTTATTCCAGATACCCGGTCCCAACAATATTTGCTAAGCTAATCATACTTCGGTCGGGAGTCACCTTGACGGAACTGCGGGTCTCCGACCGGCCGGGATCCGCTTGAAGTTGGCGGCTGAGGCTTGAATCGGGTTTTTTGCCGTTGGCGCTTTGAGCGCCGGCCATCGCAGGCAATCCAACCCACAAGAGCGTGATCAAAGCGCAAGCAAATAAACGGAAAAAAGGCCTGTGCACGGTACGATCCGATTTTTCATTCAGTGAACCCAAAAACGAGCCCACTAACTAACCTGAACGCGACTTTACATTAAGTTTTATCTATTGACATAGGGAATTTTCACGCATCGGGCGACTAAAAATGCCACTCGCCAACGCAGATCGACATTGATTCAATGCAACGGCGGTTTCACCCTTCCTCGAACGGCGAGGACTTGAAGATTTCCAGCACCTCGGCCCGTTCGCGCAGCGCTGCCAGGGCTGGGTAGGTTTCGGGGGGAAAGAGTTCCGGGCGTTTCTCAACCGAGTGGGTGAGCGCGCAAGCCGCCGTGACATCGGCCTGGGTCATTTCGGGGCCCAAGAACCAGGGGTCTTGATTTTGCTCTGGGGCCTCGGCCTGCAGCCATTGCAGGCCCGATCCCACCTGGCCCTCGAAACGCCGGACCAGGCGGGGGTCGGTGGTGCCTCCGGCCCGGTAACGGGTTTCCATGTTCAGCGCCACCACCTTTTCCGCCACCCCGAGGGCCACCGTGGCGATGCGCAGCACCTTGCGCCGGTCTTCACCGGCGGGCGGCGTCAAGGAGATGTCCGGGCCCGCGGTTTCATCCAGGTAATCGAGGATCATCTGGCTGTCGAACAGCACCTCGTCATCATCGAGCACCAGCGCCGGCACCTTGCCCAGGGGGTTGATGGCGCCAAGCGCCTTTTGATCGGCGAATACCGACAGCGACTGGCGCTCGAAGGGGATGCCGTAAAAGTTCATGGTCACCGCGACCCGGCGCAGGAATGGCGAGTCCATCTGCCCGACCAAGATCATTTATTTTTCCCTGTCAGGGCCCTGGGGGTCTCGGGGGACACCCCCGCTCCCCCGTACGCCCTTCCTCGCCTCTTGGGATTTCACAAGTTTCAGCTTCTTGCCCTTGATGGTCATGGAGACGTCTCCCGAGCACAGCTTGAGGGCGTCGTCGCCGAACACCTCGCGGCGCCAGCCCTTCAACGCCCGCACCTCGGCCTGCTCGCCGAAGGCGGCGATGAGTTCGATGTCGGCGGCCGAGGCCAGCAGCTTCGAAGCGACACCGGAGTCCTCGGATTTCATTTTCAGCAACACCTTCAAGAGGTCCGACACCGGCCCGATGCCGCGCGGCAGTTGCGGTTTCAGCTTCGGTTCCGGGCGCTCGCCCTCGGGTACCGCCAGGCCCATCTTCACCGCGTTTAGGAGTTGTTGGCCCCGGTCCCCCTTGGCCAGCCTGGCGCCGAGGCCCCGGGTGCGGGCGAGCTGTTCGGGGTTGCCCGGCGTGTGGTGGGCGATTTCGACCAGCGCCTCGTCGCGCAGCACCCGGTTGCGGGGCACGTCGAGGCGTTGGCATTCGGATTCGCGCCACGCCGCGACCTCGCGCAACACGGCAAGAGTCTTAGCGTCGGCGGATCGGATCTTGATGCGGCGGAAGGCCTCGCGGGGCTCGCCGTCATAGGTGGCGGGACGGGTCAGCACCGCCATTTCCTCCTTGAGCCAGCTTTCGCGGCCGTTGGCGTGGAGTTTCCTGGCCAGTTTCTCGTAGGCCGGGCGCAGGTGGGTGACGTCGGCCATGGCGTATTTGATTTGGCGTTCGCTCAACGGCCTGAGCGACCAGTCAGTAAAGCGCGAGCCCTTGTCGATGCGGGCGTCGGCGAGCTTGGTGACCAGGGTCTCGTAGCCGACCGAGTCGCCAAAGCCGCAGACCATGGCCGCGACCTGGGTATCGAACACCGGTGCCGGCAGCCGCCCGGCCTGATGGTAGAAAATTTCCAGGTCCTGACGGGCGGCGTGGAAGACCTTGAGCACGTTTTCGTCGGCCAGAATCTCATACAGCGGTCCCAGGTCGATGCTGTCGGTGAGCGCGTCGACGCAGCGGGCCTCGTCGGGCCCGGCCACCTGCACCAGGCACAGGATCGGCCAATAGGTCGTCTCGCGCATGAATTCGGTATCGACGGTGATGTAATCGGCGGATCGAAGGCGGGCGCAGAAATCGGCCAGCGCCTGGGTGTCGGTGATCATCGGCATGGGCGGCAGGTATAGACGTATTTGGCGGCAGCGGAAAGGGGGACAGGGGGGAATGATTGGGCGTGATGACAAGGGGAAAACACGGTGCTACATCATTATATTCAAGAATTTTAATATATGGCGGAGGAGAAAACCGTGATCCGTATCGTCGCAAGCCTGCTGGTGGCCGCCGCCGTGCTGATGCCGGGGCGCCCGGCGCCGGCCAAGGAAGTGAAAATCAATCATGGCGGCCTGACCCTCAACGCCGACCTGGAGCTGGCCGGGGGCAAGACATTGGCCGACGGGGTGGTGTTGATGACCCACGGCTTGCTGGCCCACAAGGGCATGGAGATCATGACGGCACTGAAGGGTTTATTGGCCGAATGGGGGCTGAATACGCTCGCCATCAACCTGTCCCTCGACCTCGACGACCGCCACGGCATGGTCGACTGCCCGACCCCGCACCGCCACCGCGACGCCGACGCCATGGGTGAGATCGCCGCCTGGGTCGTTTGGCTGAACAACAAGGGCGCCGGCCCGGTCACTCTCCTCGGCCATTCCCGGGGCGGCAACCAGGCGGCGCGTTACGCCGCCGGCAACCCCGACCCGGCGGTCAAACGTCTAGTTCTGGTGGCGCCGGCGACCTCCAACCCCGGCAAACCGGCCAGGGGATACTATCGGCGTTACAAGAAGGACCTGGCGCCGCTGTTGAAGAAGGCGCGCGATCTGATGGCGGCGGGAAAGGGCGATGCGCTGATGAAAGACGTCGACTTTCTTTATTGCCCGAAGACCACCGTTACCGCCGCCACTTTCGCCGATTACTACGGCGCCAACCCGGAGCGCGACACGCCAAGTGTCATCCGGCGCATCACGCTGCCGGTGCTGGCGGTGGCCGGAGGGAGCGACCGCGTCAATCCCCACTTCGGCAAGAAAATGAAAAAACTGCCCCAGGCCAACGTGAAGCTGGTGGTGATCGAAGACGCCGGCCATTTTTTCCGTGATCTTTTCGGCGAGGACCTGGCCGACGCCATCGCCGAATTCATCGCCAAAGGCCCAGAAAGCTAGGAAAAGCTAGGAGGGGTAGGGCACCCTTTTCCGAAAGGCGCAAAAGAAACAGCCCCTCCGGTTGCCCGGCGGGGCCGTTCCCCACTCAAAATCTCTTCAAATCCTTGCGGACCCTGGGAAACCTTGAGCTAGAACTTAGTTCCTCAATTGGCAAGCCAACTAATTCCCTAAGCTCTGAAAAAACCATAACGGTATTTTTTTGAGAACGGAAGACGAATTCAATCCACACCCCTGTGGAACCTGGGGATAACTGAAAGTTTTTTTCGACGGCGATTTTTCGCCTCAGAGGATCAGGTATTTCTTATTGTCCCTGTCCGGGCTAACGCCCATCCCCGCCTCTTGTCACCCAATAACCGACGCGGGGGAAGTGCACCACCACGTCTCCGACCTGTTCGTCGGCCCGCGCGATGGCTATTTCCTGGGCGCTGATACGGACGATGCGCCCGGTAACGGCGTTGGGAAGGCCGATGCCGATGGGCTCTACCGTCACTTCGTCGCCGGGTTTGAGCCCAGTGGGGTCGTCGTCGCCCGTTTCAGGAGTCTCGGGCGTTGCCGCCTTGGCGACGGCGAGCGCTTCTTTTGAGTCCATGTCGGCGGGACGGCCGTGGCCGATGGCCTTGACGCGTTCTTCCCACGGCACGAGTCTCTGGAACTGGCTCAGGAACTCGGGCCCCTTCGAATAACGCCCGCGGATGAACCACACCAGGTAATAGCAAAGCGCGTCGGGCAGGCCCGGCTCGGCCCCGAGCATGAAGTCCCGGGTCTCAAGGCGGTCGTCCATCCATTGCAACTGCGCCCGGATCTGGGCCAGGGTCGCGGGCAGGTCGCGGGTCATTTGGGCTATGTCATAGCCGGCACCGAAATAAAGCGGCCCCCGATCTTCCCTGAAATCGTCGGGCAGGTCGTCGCCGGCGTCGCCAAACACCAGGGCGATAACGGAAGTGAACAAGGGCCCGTCGGTCCACCGCCCGACGCCCCAGGCCATGCCCGCGGCGCCGCCGGGGAACAGGGTCGGTTCGGGATTCAGGCGCTCAATCTCGCGGATGATGGAATGGGAATCGCAATAGACGTCGGCGCCGATCTGCATCACCGGGGTCAGCCGGTAGCCGCCGGTCATTGGCATCAGGTCGGGCTTCGGCGGCAGCCTGGGAATGGTCACCGAGCGCCAGTCCAGGTCCTTGAGGCCGAAGACGACGCGAACCTTTTCCGACACCGGCGATTGCGGATAATGGTGGAGGATGATGTCGCTCAACGCTCAGGGTCCTTGTTTTAATGGGATGATCCTTACCATATAATCCGGGCAATGACAGGGGAGGGGAATCGATGAAACTGGCATGTTACCGCCACAACGCTGCGCCACGACTGGGCGTCTACACGGGGGACGGCCTCATCGAGATCGCCGGCGGCTTGGCCGAGACCTATCCGTCCATCCGCGCCGTCATCGAGAAATCGGGCTTCGCCGAGATCGAGTCCTGGGCCGCCCCCCAAGGCAGCAGCAACATCAGCGTCGCGGTAAACGCCATCAACAATCGTTTCACTTTCATGATCACCTCCCTGTGAACTCTAACCCCGAAACGAGGCCCCGAAACGAGGCCCCGAAACGAGGATCGTCGCTTCCCGAGTGCAATTTTGCTGATCGGGCAACGCGACGCCCGCACCGGCATCCCCTTAACCGGGCTCGCCCGATGGCTCGCCTCTGTTGCTGACAGTGGTAGCGCGAGGGGCGGTCAAGGGTGAATCCGGCGCAGAGGCCAGAAGTCTGGAATTGCTATTAGCGGACATTCATTCCAGCGCCTTCGATGTCCGTTAATGGGATGACGGCAGCCCTTGCCCGGGGCCCGGAAATCCCTTGCTCGCGGTTATCCCGGCCGGCCCGTAATCTAAGGGCGATAGGGGCGTCGGCCCGCGAATCTCAGACGCCACTTAAGGCCATAAGGAAGTGTCGGGAAGTGATAGCCGTCGCATTTTACCGAAAAAATGCGACGGAGCGGTGTTTTTTGTTTGAATACAGGTGGTTATGGGGGAAGTTGGGGGGAGGCTTTCGGGGGGGGCAAGAAGACATTCCAAGCGATAATGTCCGCTCTACCCTTAACAACAGAACATTTTCGGATTGGCGCCGATGTCCACACATGACCCAAAGCGGACATTTGTGCACACGGGCTTTGGCCTGAGAGGGCCTTCCCTTCAACCGAGATTGTACTCAATGGCATTTGGCTCGGAGTACGGGGTCACTTCACCTATCCATCTGGTGCAAGTTGCTTCTTAATCACAACTTTGAGCGATTCTTTGCGCATCATGCTCCTTAGCGCGTCCTCGACATCCTCGATTGGACGTTCAGCGGAAAGTAGGAGATCTGCCTTGAATTTAGGGTTAGCGAGTAGTTTGAGCGCCTTTCGAATGGTTTCCGGCCGGTGATGGTAGACGCCTTTTATGGTGAGTTCGTTATAGTGGACCGAGTGGGTATCGAGGGAAAAGGTGGTGCCGGGGGCGCACCCACCGAAAAGGTTGACCAGACCGCCCGGTCGCACAGAGGCGATCGCGTCAGACCAGACCTCCGGTACCCCGGTCGCGTCGATCGCGATCCAGGCGCCTCTACCGTCTTGCGTTTTGGCAAGTGTCACATCCGCCTGACCACCGCCACGGGCGATTTCAATGGTTTCGGCAGCACCCAATTTCTTACCAATCTTGAGGCGGCCGGGATTGGGATCTGCCAAAATAACCCTATGCCCCTCCATCGCTAGTGCCGCAACGAAAAGGAGGCCGATGGGACCGGCGCCGAAAACCAGGATTTCCACCGGACCGCGTTGGCCGTATCGCGGGAGATCGCAGGCATCGATACCATGGAGAACGCACCCAAAAGGTTCCGTCAGAGCAGCTTTTTCAAACGAGAGGTTCTTCGGAATTAGGTGGGTGTTTCGCTGGACGAACCGTTTCGGAACGAGGAGAAATTCCGCGAAGGCGCCGTTAAGGTAATGGAGATCTTCGCACAGGTTTTCATGACCCATCTGGCATACATCACAAGTCAGGCAGGGCGCGGAATTGGCGACCACGACCGCGTCTCCAACAGAAAAGGTCGTAACGCCGGGTCCAACGGCGGCGATGCGACCCGCCATCTCGTGGCCGAATAGAGTGGGTACCTGGAGCATGCGGGGATGACCGCCACGTCGGAATACCTTGACGTCAGTACCGCAAGTGGTGGCGGCTTCGACGCTTAGCAGAACTTCACCAGAACCGGGCTGAGGAACAGGGACCTTCTGAATTTCGATTCGCTCGGGTCCCAGCAGCACCGCCCCCAGCATTGTCTCTTGAACTTCCATCACAATCCAGATGCGACACTCGATGGAGTGAAAAGGATCTTCAGGGCGTGGTGCTTCCTAACCAACGAAACGCCGAGTTCGAAATCGTCGAGCGGCAATTTGTGGGTAACAAGGGGTGACGGGTCCAAATCTCCGCTGCTGATGAGTTCGAATATCTCGGCTTGCTCTTTCAATGCTGCCGAATAGGTTCCCAATATCCGTCGTTCGAATTTGAACACCAAGTTGAGGCTACACTTTGCTTGTGCCTCTTCGGGGGCGTGCGCGAAGAGCACTACGGAACCTCCCCGGCGAGTCAGGTTGAGACCGTCCTCTAGGGTATCACTGCCGCCGACCGTGTCGAAGACAGCATCGGCCCCGATTCCATTCGTCGAGGCGAGCACGGCTTCGAGGGCTTGTGCTCCGGGTCCAATTGTTTGCGAAGCGCCGAGCTTTTCCGCCGTCGCTAGCCTCTCAGGAACAGGATCGACAACCGTCACAGCGACGCCCGGAAAGACTGCTCGCAGGACCAGTAAATGGAGGAGCCCCATACTCCCCGAACCCAGGATTACCGCCGCACCGTTCCCGTCAATGTTGGCACGATGGATTCCACGGAGCACGCAAGCGGCGGGCTCCATGAACACTGCCGCTTCGTCAGTGAGGTGGTCTGGAAGACAACGCGCCGCGAGTTCCGTTGCCCGATGTCGAACCAGGATTTTGTCAGCGAAGCCACCGGGTTCTAGGAGGTTCTCCCGGAACACATCACACATGGTTTCATTGCCGCGACGGCAAAAAAGACATTCACCACAGGGAACATGGTGCGGGACCACCACTCGGTCGCCGTCCCGAAATTTGGTGACACCGTTGCCAACGGCGATAACCTCGCCTACCAATTCGTGGCCAAGTACCGTACCGGCAGGCGCGCCGCCGACGTCGAGTTTGAACAGATCGGTACCACAAAAACCTACGACTCGCAGACGCAGGAGAATTTCGCCGACACCTGGGAGCGGGACTGGCCTTCGTTCCAATGCCGTCTTGTCGCCACCAAGACAGGCGACGACCAGATGGCTGCTTTCCACGTACGGATTGCTTTTCGCCTGCTTGGGGGTGCTCTCTTGGACCATGGAAGCCGTGTTGCCGGACAATATCAAGGTGCTCCTTCGCCGTGAGCCGAATACTGACGTTTCCTCTTTGAATTAGCAACCACGGGAGGGTTGTAGCGTCAAAGATACTGGTTCGCCGTGTCACAGTACCAGCCGACGCCCACCTCGACTAAGTAAACGCTAGTCGAATTTCACTGTAGAGTACTAGGGTTTCTAACGTTTTTGGCCCATATGGTTGCCAATGAAATGGCAATCAAAACTCATTATTAAGTCCACGGATTCAGGATACCAGATATTTCCGTTACAGAAATTCACGGTATCCCCTTCGTGTCGAAAGATTTCCCTAATCTCGGGAAAAGTCTTGCAAGCGGAGTTTTAATTGTCGAATAGTTTTTGTCCAGTGGCACTCTCT
>PTLK01000239.1 GCA_002938075.1 Alphaproteobacteria bacterium MarineAlpha3_Bin3 | reverse complement strand
TCCGGCGCCGGGCGGGTTCCGCGTCATCGACGGGTTCTCGCGCATCGTCCGCCTGGGTGAAGGGCTGTCGGCCAGCGGCAAGCTGTCTGACGCCGCCATTGAACGCACCACCGAGGCGCTGCGGGCGTGTGCCGGGAAAATCGACGGCCGCGACATCAAGAAGACCCGCTCGGTGGCCACCGAAGCCTGCCGCCAAGCCGCCAACGGCGAGGCGTTCCTTGACCACGTCAGGCGGGAAACCGGCCTCGCCCTGAAGACCATCTCGGCCACCGAGGAGGCGCAACTGACGGTCTCCGGCTGCGCGCCGCTTCTGCGAACCGGGCACGCACGCGCCTTGATGTTCGACATCGGCGGCGGCAGCACCGAGCTGATGTGGATCGAAAACAAACCTGGCCGGCCGCCCCGGGCGCTCGACATTATATCGTTGCCCTTCGGCGTCGTCGGCCTGGCCGAGGAGTTCGGCGAGGACCCCCTGCCCGCCCACGACATGGAGCGCATCGTCGAGCGCGTCGACAGGACCCTGGCGCCATTCGAGAAGCGTCATCGCATCGGCGCCGACATCGAGGCCGGGCGCGTGCACATGCTGGGCACGTCGGGGACGGTGACGACCCTCGGCGCCATCTATCTGGACCTGCCGCGCTATGACCGCTCACGCGTCGACGGCCTGTCGATCCGTCTTGAAAGCGCCCACGCCATCTGCGCCAAGCTCGTCGGGCTCAACTTCGAGGACCGCCACAACCACCCCTGCATCGGCCCCGGCCGCGCCGACCTGATGGTCATGGGCTGCACCATCCTGACCGCGATCTTCCGCCGCTGGCCGGTGGACAGCCTGACCGCCGCAGACCGCGGCATCCGCGATGGCCTGCTGCTAGACATGATGGCCGCCGACGGCGCCCCCCCGGCGTGACCAATGGCGTGATATAAAAGACCCATGACGAGCACCCGAAGAGTCCGCGGCGGCTCCGGCCGGGGCCGGACGGAACGCCTGCGCAAGGCCAAGGGGCGCAAGGCGTCGTCGACCCGCTGGCTGAGGCGCCAACTCGCCGACGGCTACGTCGCCGAGGCCCGCGACAGGGGGCTCCGCTCCCGGGCCGCCTTCAAGCTCATCGAGCTCGATGATCGCTTTCGCTTCCTCAAGCCCGGCCAACGTGTCGTCGACCTGGGCGCGGCGCCGGGCGGCTGGACCATCGTCGCCGCCGAGCGGGTCAACGCCGCGGGTGCGAACAAAGGCAAGCGGGGCGCCGTCATCGGCATCGACATCGTTGAGGCCGACCCGGTGCCGGGGGCGACGCTGATCCGTCACGATTTCCTCGACGCCGCCGCGCCGAAGCTGCTGAAAGACGCCTTGGGCGGCCCCGCCGACGTGGTGCTCACCGACATGGCGGCGCCGGCCACCGGCCACGCGGCCACCGACCACCTTCGCGTCATGGCGCTGTTGGAGGCGGCGTTCGGCTTCGCCTGCGAGGTGCTGGCCCCGAATGGCGTCTTCGTCGGCAAGGCGTTCAAAGGCGGCACCGAAAAGGACCTGCTGGCGGCGATCAAGAAACGCTTTAGCACCGTGCGCCACGCAAAACCCCCCGCCAGCCGCAAGGAGTCTGCCGAGACCTACGTCGTCGCCATGGGCTTCAGGAAGTAAGGGATAGCCCGGGGGGGCTTGGCAACTGGAACCAAAAGGCCCGGCTAGCGGACCTTTTGTTCCCGACTCGGCGTGGAGCGCCAATCTAACGGTTTGGAATCGCCGCGCCGCATGCCAGGTCTTGGTCGCGGTAGGCCGATTGCCAGTTGCGCGCGGTAACGAGTTGTGGGCACTGAAGAAACTGAACGCCTCGGAGATCGGCCTCCTTCAGGTCGGCGCCATCGATAAGGACCTTGAAAAGATTGCTGCCCTCAAGGTGCGCGCCTTTGAGATTGGCGCCGCTGAGATTGGCCCCGCGAAGATCGGCGTCCTTGAGGTCGGCGCCGGAAAGGTCGGCTCCCTCGAGGTCGAGGCCGCGAAGGGCGGCGCCGGAAAGATCCACGCTCACCTCGGTTTGTTCCGCCCGCCAGGCGTTCCATGCCTGAGGGCCTTGCTTCAGTAAATCCATCTGTTGGTTATTCGCCATTTTCATGCTCGGTAATCAAGTCGAGAGGCAGGCGTGTGTGGGCATCGCGGATCGTGTGGTTGATTTGCCCGGTGGTCAGTCCCTCCACATCGCGCAGATCGGCGCCCGACAAATCGGTGCGGTGAAACTTTGCCACACGCAGATAGGCGCCGCGGAGATCAGCGCCGTTGAATGACGCGCGCTTCAGGATTGAGTTACCCATTTGGGCACCCCGCAGGTCGGCGCCGTAGAGACGCGTACCCTGGAACGACGCGCCACGCAGGTTGGCGCGGCGTAAATCGGCGCCGCTTAAATCCGCCGCATCGAGAATCGCGCCACTCATATCGGCGTCGCGAAAATTCGCCTTGCGGAAGTCCGAGTTCGCCATGATGGCGAACTCTATGTCGGCTTCGGCCATGCAAACCCCTTGGCAATCGGCGTCGGTCAGTTTGATCCCGTTGAGACGCCCGCAGGTCAAGTCGGCGGCGGCCAGGCGACCGCGTTGAATGGTTGCTCCGATCAGGATCGCCCGCCTGAGATCGGCGCCTGTGAAATCGGCGCCGGCGAGGTCCGCGCATTGCATGCGGATGTGCCATAGCTTCATGCCGGCGAAGGATTTTCCCGCCAGGTCCGTCGAGTCCAGGATGGCCCGTTTACCGGACCGTTGGTTGGATTCCACATAGAGCGCGTGGGCTTGGAGAGTCCGCGCCAGCTTCTGCGGTGCAATCGACCGAATGGGGGCGCCATCATGGAAATCGATGGTCCCGGCGAACGGCGAACGCGGAAGGGGTAAGTCGGCCATGGGGCGATTATAGCAGGGC
>PTLK01000238.1 GCA_002938075.1 Alphaproteobacteria bacterium MarineAlpha3_Bin3 | reverse complement strand
AGAACGGGCCCGGTCCAAGGACATGAAGCTGGAATTCGACTGCCCGCCCGACATCGGCTGGATTTCGGCCGACGAAAAACGCCTCAAGCAGGTGGTGTTCAACCTGTTGTCGAACGCCGTCACGTTTACCCCTGGGCGCGGCACCGTAAGGCTGGAGGCCCGGCGCCAGGACGACGACCTTCTAATCACCGTCGCCGATACCGGCATCGGCATTCCCCACGCCGACCGCGAGCGGGTGTTCCGGCCGTTCGAACAGGGCGCCGGTCCGGATGCCGACAAAAGCGGCGCCGGTCTGGGCCTCAGCCTGGTCCGCAATTTCATCCAACTGCACGGTGGTACCGTCGACGTGAAGTCGCCGCCGGGGCGCGGCACCACCATCACCTGCCACCTGCCGGCCGCCGGACCCGGCGGCGAGGACGGCTAGTGAACAACAAACCTGACATGGACGATACGGGGAAAACGCCAATCAGGGTCGAACTCGCCGACGAGGCGGCGACGGCCGCCCTGGCCGCCAGGGTCTCGGCCCGAGCCCGGCCGGGCGACGTTTTCGCCCTTTCCGGCCCCTTGGGCAGCGGCAAGACCGTCTTCGCCCGCGCCTTCATCAACGCCCGCACCAGAACACCGCAGGAAATCCCGAGCCCCACCTTTACCCTCGTCCAGGGGTATGAATTTCCGAACGCAGAGGGGGCCATCCCGGTTTATCATTTCGACCTGTTCCGGATCGAGAACGCCGACGAAACGGCGGAACTGGGCATGGACGACGCCTTTGCCGGAGGAATTTCCCTGATCGAATGGCCGGACCGGCTGGACGCCCGCCTGCCGGCGGACCGGCTCGAGGTTTCCCTGGACCAGGGCCCGAGCCCAGATTCCCGGCTGGCCTCGCTGGTCGGGCACGGGTTATGGAGGGCGCGCCTGGAAACCCTTAGCCCCGAGGTCACGGGCGATGACTGAGCGCGCCGAATTGATCGATTCCTTCCTCGCCGCCAAGGGCTGGGACGGCGCCGAGAGGACGGCGTTGGCCGGCGATGCGTCGTTCCGACGCTACCTTCGGCTGACCCTGGGCGACCGGGGGGCGGTGCTGATGGACGCGCCGCGATCGGAAGAGGACGTCGATGCCTTCGTCGCCGTCGCCCGGCACCTGAAGTCCCTCGGCTTCAGCGCCCCGGACATCCTGGCCAAGGACCGCGAGAACGGCCTGTTGCTGCTCGAGGATCTGGGCGATGAGACCTATACCCGGGTCCTCGACGCCGGGGGCGGGGACGGCGGCGCGGTCGAGGCCGGTCTTTACGAGCTTGCCGTCGACGTGCTGATCGAGCTGCACCGGATCGACTCCGAGCGCGTCGTGGCGCCGGGGCTGAAGGATTACGACGACGACATGCTCCTGGAAGAGGCGTCGCTGCTCATCGACTGGACATGGCCGGCGGTGTTCGGCGGCCCCCCCGGCGACGACATCCGCGGCCAATACCGTGACGCCTGGCTGGAGGTTTTTCCCGCCGTCCGCACCGGGCCCCGAACCCTGGTGCTGCGCGATTATCACGTCGACAACCTGATGCTGCTCGGCGGGCGGGACGGCGTATCGCGCTGCGGGCTGCTCGACTTCCAGGACGCGGTCCGAGGGCCGAGGGCCTATGACCTGATGTCGCTTCTCGAAGACGCCCGGCGCGACATCGACGAGGGGCTCCGCCGAACCATGCGCGAGCGCTATTTCGCCGCCTTCCCCGACCTCGACCGGGACGCCTTCGAAACCGCGTTCCGGGTCCTCGCCGCCCAGCGCCACGCCAAGGTCATCGGCATCTTCACCCGGCTGTGCGTCCGCGACTCCAAGCCCGATTACCTCATCCATATCCCCCGGGTGTGGCGGCTGCTCGAAGCGGCGCTCGAACACCCAGCCCTGGCCCCGGTGGCGGCCTGGTTAGAGGCCCACATGGCGGCCGACAAAAGGACAATCCCGCCCTGCCCGGCGGCCGGGGCCTGAAGACGATGGCCAAGAAAACGCTCAGGCGAGCCATGGTCCTGGCCGCCGGCCTCGGCACCCGCATGAGGCCGGTCACCGACACCCTGCCCAAGCCCCTGATCGAGGTCAACGGCCGCGCCCTCATCGACCATGCCCTCGACCGGCTGCAAGCCGCCGGAGTCACCGACGCCGTCGTCAACACCCATCACCTGGCCGATCAGGTGGAGGCCCACCTGAAGGACCGGACCTCACCGGCGATTAAGCTATCACCGGAAAAAAAGCTGCTGGAAACCGGCGGCGGCATCGCCAACGCCCTGGCGCTGCTGGGGGACGGGCCGTTCTTCACCGTCAACGCCGACACTTTCTGGCTCAACGGGCCTTTAGACGCTCTCGGGCGGCTGGCCGATACCTGGGACGACGCCAACATGGACGGGCTGTTGCTGCTCCATTCCACCGTCGAGGCCTATGGCTATACGGGGCTGGGCGATTTCCGCGCCGCCGGCGACGGGCTCCTGGAACGCAGGCTGGAAGCCGAAGTCTCGCCGTGGCTGTTCACTGGCATTCAGATCCTGCACCCGCGGCTGTTCGAGGACGCGCCCCAAGGGGCCTTTTCCCTCAACCGGCTCTATGACCAGGCGATCGAGGCGGAGCGCCTTTACGGCGTCGTACATGACGGCGAATGGTTCCACGTCGGCACCCCGGAGGGACTGCAAGAAGCTGAAACTTACATGCACTTGCGTTACGCCGGCACCACGCACCGTTGAGGCCGGAAAGAATGAGCCCCCCGCCCCGGAAAAAGCCGCCCAAGAAATCCCCCCCCCGGAAACCTCGAGTCTTCACCATCCCGGCGGGACACCCTTTCGTCGACGTTCTGGCGGCCGGAATCCTCGACCGCGTCAACGGCGATCCGGCGGCCCTGGCCCGCGTCACGGTACTGGTGCCGACCCGGCG
>PTLK01000237.1 GCA_002938075.1 Alphaproteobacteria bacterium MarineAlpha3_Bin3 | reverse complement strand
CTGTCGCCGCAATGGGAGCAGGCGTTCGCCGAGTCGCTCGTCGGCACCGACGACGACAAGCAACTTTCCATGCAGCCCTCGAAGCTGCAGGAATTCATTAGCGGCGTCCGCAAGGCCTTCGAACGCCAGGCGATGATGGGCGAGTCGCCGGTGCTGCTGACCAGCCCCGCCATTCGCCCCTTTGTCAGGTCCATCGTCGAGAGGTTCCGGCCGATGACCATCATCATGTCCCAGAACGAGATTCATCCGAAGGTGAAGATCAAGACCGTGGGAAACATCTAAGCCAACGAATAACCGAGAGGTTAAGCACCCGCCATGCGACTGAAGACATTTTCCGCCCCGACCACCGCCGAAGCCATGCAATTGGTCCGCGACGAAATAGGCGACGACGCCATCATCGTTTCCACCCACCGCGACACCGATGGCGAGGCTGTGCGGATCATCGTGTCCATGGACGAGACGGGGGGCGAGACGGGGACGAACGGGCCCGCCGACGCCGCCCTTTGCCAAGGCAATCTGCTTTCCCGTGACAGCATCGAGATCCTGAGCCTCGACGTCCCCGGTTTTAAAGACCCAGACCTTGCCCCGGCAGCCGCCGAGGTGATTGCCGACAGGCTGGCGGAAAGCCCCGTGCGACTCGACGTCTATGAAGCCGTCTGCCGGGTGCTCAGCCATCACGGCGCCCCGGGGGCGATGACCGAACGCCTGGCCCACGCGGCGGCGACGAAGGTCGTCCGCGATCCCGCCGTGGCCCTGGCCAGCGCCATGGATGCGGAATTCACCTTTCAGCCCGTTCCCTCGACCCGGGATTCCCGGCCCCTGATGCTGATCGGGCCACCGGGCGGTGGCAAGACCCTGACCACGGCCAAGCTGGCGGCCCGCGGGGTGATGGCCGGCCATTCCGTCGGCGTCGTCACCACCGACGCCAAACGGGCCGGCGCCATCGAACAGCTGGCCGCCTTCACCCGGGTCCTGAAAATCGACCTTCAAACCGCGGCCACGCCATCCGAACTGGTCGAGGCTGTTGTCCGTCTCGACGGGCACGATGCCGTTTACATCGACAGCGCCGCCGTCAACCCGTTCCTGAACAGCGACATGTCGGCCTTGAAGGGCTTGATCCGGGCCACCGGGGCCGATCCGTTGCTGGTCCTGCCGGCCGGCGGCGACGCCCTTGAGGCCGCCGATATGGGCCAGGCATTCGCCGACGCCGGCGCCGGGCGCATGATTGTCACCCGCCTTGACCTCACTCGCCGCCTGGGCGGCGTGCTGGCGGCGGCGGAAAGGTCGCGGCTCAGCTTTTCGGGCGTCAGCACCACGCCCCGCGTTTCTAAGGGTTTAAATCCCATCAGCGCCGTATCGCTGGCCCGCCTGGTTATGCCGGACGCTATGCCAAAGCCCGAAACGGAAGACAGGCAAGACCCCGCACGGATGGCCGGCGTCGCTTCATGACGACGGAAACACGTTCGACGCCGGCCGCCGAGGCTGCCGCCGCGAAAACCACCACAAAAAGCGGCAACATCACCGCCATTGCGTCGGGTAAGGGCGGTGTCGGCAAGACGTGGCTTTCCATAACCTTGGCCCACGCCTTGGCCAGAGCCGAGGCCAAAACCCTGTTGTTCGACGGCGATCTGGGCCTGGCTAACCTGGATATCCAATTGGGCCTGATGCCGGAACAGGACCTGGGTAGCGTCATCGGCGGCAAGCTGACCCTCAATCAGGCGGTGCTCAACCACGACGCCTACGGGTTCGACATTATCGCCGGGCTGTCCGGGTCCGGCGGGTTGGTCAACATCACCGCTAACCGGTTGAAGATGCTGGGCGACGATCTGAAGGTGCTGGCGGCCGGTTACGACCAGGTATTGATCGACCTCGGCGCCGGGGTCGAACAGACGGTCCAGAACCTGACCCGTTCGGCGGGCCAGGTGATCGTCGTCGTCACCGACGAGCCGACGTCGCTGACCGATGCTTATGCCTTTATCAAGGTGACTCAAACGGAAATCCCGGGAATGGGATTCCAGGTGGTCGCCAACATCGTCAATTCGATGCGCGAAGGCGAACGGACCTATAATACACTGCTTAAGGCCTGCGAAGCGTTTCTGAAGATTTCGCCGCCGCTTCTGGGTATCATCCGCCGCGACGCCAAGGTGCCGGAGGCGATCCGCAGCCAGACCTCGATCCTGACCCGTTCACCCAACTCGGAGGCCGCCTGCGACGTGGAGAAAATCGCCAAGAAGCTGCTGATCCCTGGTATTAGGTCATGAACTCATAAATGGAGATGAACTGTGATCGGCAGATGGCCCGTTTCGGCAGGAAGGGGCGCGAAAGCGGGGCCAAAGCCCCGGTGAGGGCGCCTGACGCACCGAAACGGGCCATCTGCCGCCCCCTTTTGGGGCGCGGTTCTTTTGTCCACTGGACATCGTCGGGTCGTCGGTCATGATGCTTCGGCATCAATCCCTCTTAACTCCTAGCCAGTGAACAAAATAACACGCGTCACAATCGTCCCCATTTATGAGTTCATGACCGGGCTAGAACCGACGACTTTCAGAGGCATCATGTCCGAAGTCACGCCGCCACCACCGCCCCCTACCCCGCCCGCGACACCGCCGTCCGCGCAACCGACGGCGGTTGTAACCAACCCTCCGGAAGCCCTGGCTCGGGAATTGGCCCTGGGCGCCCGCCTCGATGCGACGATCGCCGCAACTCAGTCCCGGGGCCAATTCGAACTTGAAACTGCCTTCGGCCGCATCGTCATCAAGACCTCCTTTCCGCTGCCTTCCGAAGGCCTTTTGCAATTGCAGTTGTTGGCCAAGGGGGCGCAGTTCCAGTTTCTCATCATCTCGGTCCACGGATTGTCGCCGCAGGCGGCGCTTCGTGCCCTTGGTCTCGGCGCCGGCGGCGCCAACGCCCCGACACCGG
>PTLK01000236.1 GCA_002938075.1 Alphaproteobacteria bacterium MarineAlpha3_Bin3 | reverse complement strand
GGGCCCGGCGAAGACGGTCTCTATCATCAACCGTGGTTCCAAGAGACGTTTCTCGATCTCCACGAGGACATCGCGGAAGCGGCCGCGAAAGGAAAACAGCTGGTCCTGTTCTGGGAACAGCGGGGTTGTCCCTATTGCCGAGAGACGCACTTGGTCAACCTGCGCATTCCAAAGGTGGTCGACTACATTAAAACAAACTTCCATGTCGTTCAGCTCGACCTTTGGGGTTCTCGCGAGGTCACCGACGTGGACGGCAAGGTCACCACGGAGAAGAAGCTGGCCCGCAAGTATCGGGTCCAGTTCACACCGACTTTGCAGTTCTTTCCGCCGACAATCGAAGCGGGCAACAAGAAACCGGGCCACGACGTCGAGGTCTGGCGGCTGCTGGGGTATTGGAAGCCCTTCCACTTCCATAATTCCTTCGTTTATGTGAAGGAGAAAGGCTACGAAAGCGAACCCAACTTCCAGCGCTGGCTGCAGGCGCGGGCGGATAAGTTGCGCGCCGAAGGCAAAAAAGTCGAAATTTGGTGAGGGCCCGGCAACGGGAATTTCTCGAACGGCCCCGCCTGGGGCCGTTCTGTTTTTAGTCCGGTCAACCGCCGTGGGAGAACATGGCGCTCAAGGCGCCGGCGAGGCTCCCCTCTTCAATATACTTCATTCCAACGACACCGCCGGCGATGATGGAAATGAGGGCAATCAGGGAGCCCAGCGCCAGAGTCGACATGCCGGTGATCCCCTGCCCGATGGTGCATCCCAACGCCATCACCCCGCCGATGCCCATGATCGCGCCGCCGACCATGTGGCGGACCATGTCGGTTGCATCGGTGAACGACTCGACGCGGAACTGACCAGACGCCTTGGCCATGATGAAAGAGCCCGCGACTACCCCTCCGATCACGGCAATGCCAAAATTGATTGTCGAACCGGTGAAGGTCATCAGGTATTGAAGGCCCTCACCCACGGGTGCGACGAAAGTGAGCGAGGAAAGGGGAACGGGATCGAAGTCGTCGCGGCCTAAAACCCCGGTGATGAACCAGGCGATGGGCACCAACGTGCCGATGATAAGCCCGGCCGCGACATCGAGCCTGGAGTGACGAAACTCGTTGCTCTTGAAACAAAACCAAAGAAGGCCCCCGGCGAACACGGCGATGACGAAGAAACGGGCAATCTCCGGCGACAGGCCTACCGCCGCGAGCAGGTCGGGTATACCCTGCGTCTCTAGGCCCGCGGCTGTCAGGTCAACGTTGGTGATGCCCTCGATCTCCGTGCGTGCCAGTCCCATGAGGCCCCGGAGCGTCATGTAGGCGAAAATTCCAAGAAAGATCGCAGCGACCAGCGATTTCAGGTTCCCGGCGCCGAGGCGGACCAACGTCTTGTTGCCGCAACCGCTGGTCAGAGTCATGCCAAATCCGAAAAGGAGTCCCCCGATGATGGCCCCGGCCCAGCCGAAGTTGGATGTGAGATAGATCGATTGAGAAAGGTCGACCGTCTCAGTCATGTGGAGCGCCTGGCTGCCCAGGATCGCGACGGCCACGGCTAGCATCCATGCCCGGAACCGATTCCATTCGTTCATGAAGAAGACATCGGAAATCGCACCCATGGTGCAAAAGCTAGTTTTCTGTGCTGTGGCACCGAAAGCGGCGCCGAGACCAAAGCCCAGGGCCGACACCACCAAAACAACTGGGAACTCTTCCATACTCTCCTTCCTACCGCATCCGGTTCATGGTTCCGTTTGGTCCATCTTGACCATGCAATGGAAAAGTGTCACCTTATCATATTCAATATTTATAAATTATCAAATGGATTGTCCGAGAGGAATTGGTCGGCCTCCATATCTCAAAAGGAGCTATTTTTGTGGTAGTGGAATCGCCTTTTGACAATTTACATTATTATATATTGTAATCCGCTAAATGGATTTCCACGTTCTTAGCGGGAAGTAAAGATCGGAGGCGAACAGGTTTCACGATGGCAACCGCGACACTCGATATTAAAGGTTTGAACTGCCCGATTCCAATCATGAAAGCGAAGAAGCGTATTAAGGATCTTCAAGCAGGCGACACACTCGAGGTGCTGTCAACGGATCCTGGATCTGTTCGGGATTTCGAGTCCTTCTGCAGGGTGACGGGAAATCCGCTCCTGGAATCGGGGGAAGAGGCGGGGGTGTTTCGTTTCGTGATCGAGAAAAGCTGAATCGTCGGTTCCCGTCCCCGATGCATCGAATTGCCTGAACGCGTGCAGTTCGTCGTCATTTCCGAAGGCGCACACGAGGTGAACATTGAGTTCACACGTGTTGCACCCGTGTTGCATGGAATTTTAGGTAATGTTTGGAAATGCCCGGAAATCCAGGGTTTTCGGCGGCAACGGTTTGCAACACGTTTTGGCAAGAAAAAGCCCGCCTCGCAACGGGCTAATGTATTGATTTTACTTGGTAAAGAGTTGGTTTCGGGGGCAGGATTTCTACCACTTCGTACTCCGGTTTCGGCTTTTGTTCCAATCCCCGGGTAAATGGTTGCTGGGGTAGGATTTGAACCTACGACCTTCAGGTTATGAGGGTAAATATTGTCCTGCTTAACCCATTGGAATAATTAAATACTGCTGATTTCATGTGCCTTTCATGTGCCTTGCGCGGCAAATGTGAATACCGCTTGTCCGATCCATGGTTATTCAATCATCGAAGATCGTACACAAACCTGCTTCCCCCCAACAGGAGGGCAGACCTTTACCAACTGTTCCTGGCCATCAACGACTACCAACTGTTCCTGGTCATCAACGACATCGAGCACACCAAGACCAAGGTCAAGTCACCCCAGACCAACGGCATCTACGAGCGATTCCACAAAACCATTTTGCAGGAGTTCTATCAGGTGACGTTCCGCAAAAAGATCTATGAAGATATCGACCAGTTGCAAAATGATCTGGACCT
>PTLK01000235.1 GCA_002938075.1 Alphaproteobacteria bacterium MarineAlpha3_Bin3 | reverse complement strand
GATGGGAGCATTGAGAACCTGATAGACCAGATGAGAGGTAACATTCGAGAACATTAACTCATCAATATTATTTATATTTTTCAGAATTTCTTTTTGCTCATTTTGCATATCTAGCAACCCTATCGAAGGCGCAATTCATGCCGCGTTCGCCTCTCCACCACCTATCAAACCATACAAATCTTAATTCGGTGTAAACACTAAGAAGCCTCCCATTCCCATGGTTGTTCGTATGCTACTCCACAATTGGCGCAGCTCGTTAGATGCACCATCAGGCTGAAATACTCCCTGATTAAAGCTATTTCTGTGCCGAAATACGTAACCCCTTCAATGTCCGCTTTTGACCCTTAGCGGACATTCGCTGCACACGGGCAATGACCTGCTCAGGCCAGCAACCGATGCTAACTTAAAAAGTAGTATTGTTGGTGGCGGAAGGTCAGGAAGGCCGTCGAGCGTCTTATTGAATTTATATTGCCGGTTCTGCCATTATTTGGCGATGTCCGACGATTACCTATTTCTCATCTTCTGCCGTAGACATAGACCTCTCCGCGCGCCGATCATGTGACCCATGACAGATTCACCCAAGTATTTCATCGTTCGCGCCCGGTCGCGGGTACCCTTCCGGCACGGACCATTGCCGCTGATCACCGGTTTGGCACGGATGGGTTTCCATCAGTACAAGAACCGGTGGGCAAAAAGGCTTGGCAAGCGGATTGGGCGCCTGGCCTTCGACACCGCTTACAGACTGGGGCTGGGAGGGTGTGGCGCGGTCGACCTCATGAAGCCCGACGGACCGGCGCGGCTTACGTTCGATGCCCGCAAACACCATTACGCCAGTCTCTACCTAAATCACTATCGGGATGGCTATGAACCGGAGGTGGCGGCGCTCCTGGAAACCTTTCTCACCGACGCACGGGTGTTCTACGACGTGGGATCCAATTGGGGGTACTTTGCCTTCTATGCGGCGACCAAGCCAGGATACGAAGGCTTCATCCACGCTTTCGAACCGGTGCCGCAAACCTTTGCCGATCTTATGGATTGGGTGGTTCAGGCCGACTTGGCGGCGCGGATCACCTGCCACCGGCTCGCTCTTTCAGATGAATCAGGCACAGGCATCATGGCGGTGGATCGCGAAACCAGCGGCTTGGCACGGCTGGTCGAAGGGAACACAAGAGACGGAGGAGAGGCAGTTACCCTGGCCCGTGTGGATGACCTCGACCTGCCCCAACCCGACGTCCTGAAGATCGACGTAGAGGATCACGAATTGAATGTCCTGCGTGGCGCCCGATCCGTTCTTGCGACGCGGAAACCGATGCTGATCTTTGAGAACTGGCTAGTCCCCCAGGACCGCGATTCCACTCTGGCACCGCTACGCTTCCTTAAAGAGGCAGGATACTTTCTATTCCAACCCCTTTGGCGTTTGGTTGACGGCCGATTTTTGTGGCCGAAACCCCACCGACCGCTTCCTCATGGAGATCGCGTCCTAGCAATGGTTCCATTCGCCTCCGACGACCGGTTCTCGATGCGCGATCAGGTGAACGTCTTCGCCTGTCATCGGGACCGGCTGAATGAGCTGGGGGAGGTCTTCGATTCCGCCTGAGAGCGCCACCCGATACGAGCCTGATCCGCCACTGCGTCGTGGCACATTGATCGGCTTAGCTCATGTGATTATCGATGCCTTGAACGGCATATTAGTTTGACTTTACCAGAAACCGGGATTTCACAAGGTAGACTGAATGGTCCCCGCTGAAAGGCGGGTTTTTTTTGTTATGAGGTTACGAGGAATGTCCTGCCCCCGATCAAAACGTCCTAATGTCCGCTAATAGCCAAAAGGAGACATTGGCCGCATGCGGAGTTGGGTTTTTTTTCCGTACTTTCAGTTGGGGGCCAGTCTGTTTCGTCAGTTGTCATGAATGGCCCTCCCACCTTGGCCTTGCCCTCCTTGCCCTCCCTGTAGTAGGGAAGATGCGGCTTGATCGCCACTCACTGCTGGTCTGAAAATCAATATAATCCTTGCTTGTCTTGAAGCCTCCAAAGTTGTTTCAAGATATTGAATCAGCTATAGGTTAATGAATTCTGGCTCAAGATGAGGGGGGATAAAATGCGGTTGCTATTAATCCTAATCTTCGTAGGAGGCGGGAGCACGGTTCTTCTTTCATGAGCGCGGACAACGGCGAAAACGACCCAAACGGCGGCGGCGTTGGTGATGACGGGGGCGGCGGCGCCCCGGCCCCAGGGGAGGGCGTGGGCGATCCGGCGCTCGAGCGAATGATGAACGAGGCCATCGAGCATCACCGCAACAGCCGGTTCCAGCAGGCCGCCGAAGGCTACTGGAAGGTGATGGAGGCCGACCCCGGCCATGCCCAGGCGACCTATCTCCTGGGCATGGTCATGCACCGGATCGGGGAAAACGAAAAGGCTATCGAGCTGATATCGCAGGCCCTCGCCTTCGGCTACGGCGGTGCGGAGGAATACTGCAACCTCGGCATCATCTACAACCAACTGGGGCGGTTGGAGGACGTGGTCGAATGCCAGAAGCAATCCATCGCCCGCGATCCCCAATACACCGCCGCCTATTTCAACCTTGGCAACGCCTACCGGGACTTAAGCCAACCCGAGGCCGCCATCGAGGCCCTGCAAACGGCGGTGGCGCAGAAACCGGATTTCCCCCAGGCCTACAACAACTTAGGCTTGGCGCAGCATGACGCCGGGCGCTTCGAAGACGCGCTCGCTTGTTACGACAAGGCGCTCATCAGCAAACCCGATTACACCGACGCCTACCTCAACATGGGCAACGCGCTAAGGGAGCTGGGCCGCCCCGACGCTGCCGCCGTCAGCTTCCAGAAGGCCATTGTACTCGACCGCGACCTGTTCGAGGCCCACAACAACTTAGGCAACGTTCTGATGGAACAGGACCAACTCGAAGCCGCCGCCGCCAGCTACGCCACGGCCATCGGCCTGAAGCCGGAC
>PTLK01000234.1 GCA_002938075.1 Alphaproteobacteria bacterium MarineAlpha3_Bin3 | reverse complement strand
AGGTTCTCGGAGATCGAGTTTCCGGCCCAGGTGCCGCAGCCCATGGAGAGCGTAAATTCGAGCCCGTTGGTGAAGCTACCGCCGTTGCCGAACGTGTGCGCCTGATTGACCAGCACCCGCACCACATCCAAGTCCTCGGCCAGTTTGCGGGCGTGATCGAGGTCCTGGGTGTGGATGCCGACGGAATGGCCGAGGCCGCAGACGTCCATGATGGCGCGCACTTGGGCCATGGCGTCGTCGAAGTCCTTGGCCCGGTAGACGGTCAGGACAAGGGACAGTTTCTCGTCGGCGAAGGGATGGCCGGGGCCGGGGCCAGAATCCTCGACCATGAAGAACCTGGCCCTCTTCGCCTCCCCTTCCAGGCCCGCCTCGGCGGCGAAGACGTCGGCGTCCTTGGCGATGACCTTGCGGTTGAGGTGCCCGTCGACCCAAAGGGTGTCCTGGATTTTCTGTTTTTCATCGGCGCTCGTAAGGTACCCGCCGGCTTCCTTCAAGGCGGCGAGGGCGTCGTCATAGACGTCGTCGAGGATGATCACCGCGTTTTCCGACGAGCACGACGTCGAGTTGTCGAAGATCTTCGACATCGTGATCTTTTCCGCCGCGTCCTTTAGCTCGGCGCTGGAATCGACGATCACCGAGACGTTGCCGGCACCGACGCCGATGGCCGGCGTACCCGACGAATAGGCGCGGCGCACGTTGTTCTGCGAGCCGGTGACGACGACCAGGTCGGCGGCTTCCATCAATGCCTGGGTCAGCGCCTTGTTGACCGGGGAGGGAAGCACCTGCACCAAATCGGCGGGCAGGCCTATTTTTTCGAGCTCCCGGCGCATGAAATCGACGGTCTTCGTCGTCGTGCCCAAGCCGGCCGGGCTGGGGGCGATTATCACCGCGTTGGCGCCCTTGACAGCCATCATCGCCTTGTTGACCGGCGTCGCCGACGGGTTGGTGGACGGCGCCACGGCGGCGACGACGCCGACGGGCTTGGCGTACTTGACGATGCCGAGCGCCTTGTCTTCCTCGATGACGCCGACGGTCCTGGCCCGCATCAGGTCGCGCAGGCAGCCGAAGGTCTTGCGCTGGTTCTTGATGATCTTGCTTTCGACGCTGCCGAGGCCGGTGTCGGCGACGGCCAGCTCGGCAAGCTCCTTGGCCCGTTCGGGCTTGTAGAGGGACCACGCCAGCGCCGTCACCGCCTCGTCGATGCGGGCCTGATCGGCGCCGGCCAGCGACGCCATGGCGGCGCGGGCGCGTCCGACAAGGTCATCGATAATCGCGGTTTCGCCGCCCTGGTCAGAAGCGGTTTCGGCGGCTGCGGGCTGGCTCATGGCGTTTCATCCCCTGGTATTTCGAGGAATTATAGGGGGTGGCGGGGGATTGGCAATAACCCGCGAATTCCCCTATTCCGCCGCCCACGGGAACGGCAGCAGCCGGTCCAGAGGCTCGGATATCTCGTAGACGCTCTTGATCGCCAAGTCCGTATCATAGGGAACGCCTTCGGCCTCGGCGCGTTTTTTCAGCCGTTCCTCATGGACCGCCATTACGTCCTTGGGGATCGGCATGTCCGCCGGATCGTAGATGCGCAGGTACCCGTCGGCGTCGCGGGCCGGCATGACGCGGGATTTGACGAACCGGTTGGGCGACCAGGGGATGTCGAGGACGCCGGCCTCCAGCGCCTTGACGGTGCCCTGGGCGGCGTCGCCGTCGCCCATTTCCAGCACCTTGTCGATCACCGGCTTGGCCTCGCGGCGGATGAGGTCGACCTCGGCCTTGAATTCCGGCAAATCGTCGAGGCGGATGTGGCGGGCCAAGTAGATCGCCATGCGGGTGGTGCGTAGGCCTTCGGCGTTGACGACCGGCGTCGGGATGCCATAGGCCTCGTGGGTGCTTTTGGTGGTCACGCTGACGGCACCGCCGACGGCGGCGAGCGTGCCGCCATAGGACACCAGGGCGGTGGCCTGGGCGTCGTCCTGGGGCCAGGCGCCCATCCAGTGCAGCGACGTCACCGGCGTGAACATGTCGTCGAACCCGGCGGCGGCAAGGTATTCCTGCGCCAGTTCGTCGCACACCCGGATGGCCGCGGCGTCCTGGACAAGATGCAGGGTCTGCGCCAGTTCGAGGCCGTAATTGCGCACCCCTTGGCCGGCGGCCAAGAGCGCGTCCAGCACCGCGACGGTAATGGCGATGGACGGCGGTACGTTGGTGCCGGTCAGGAAACCCGGCTGGCGGCGGTGCAGGTCGACCCCGTGCTCCAGGTACAGCGCCGCCAAACGGTCGAGATACTGGTAATTGCGGATGCCTTCGGCGATCGACGTGTCCTTGGTGTAGGACGTGGTATAGGCGATGCCGGAACCCAGGTAGCCCGAATACCCGGCAGCGAAACCGACTTCGGACGTCAGGCGCGGCATGGCGGTGCCCGACAGCACGATGGCCGGCTTGTCGATGGCCTCGATCAGCTTCCGCGTTTCCTTCGGCCCGTAGGTGACCATGGGAAAACCATTCAGCATCGAGCGGCCCTGTTTCTTTGATTCCTCAATCCCGGTCTCGGCCTGGGTCCATTGTTCGTTGCGGGTGTAGCTGTCGGTGGTCGTCGGTACGATGTCGGCCATGCCGTCCTTATCGAGCGCCCGCATCAGCTCCATCTGCAACTCCAGGGTCCCAAAACCGCCGCGCGGCTGGGTCAGGCAGCGGCCTTCGCTGGCCGCCTGGCGCATCACCCAGCCGAGCTGCTTGTGCTCGGGCAGGGATTTGTGGAATTCAGCCGCCTCTTCCAGGTCCACTTCGGCCCCGGTCGGCCAGCGGGCGAGGTTTTCAGTCCGCATGGTTGCGAAGTCGTCGGCCGGGATGGCGGCGGCCGATAAGGTCATGTCGTCAGTTTTCGAACCCATGCTTGCGTTTTCTCCCTAGGTTCCGCCCACAGGATGCATGTGCGCCAAGCCCAAGGTCAAGGCGGCTTCGGGCTCGACGCCGGCGAGCAG
>PTLK01000233.1 GCA_002938075.1 Alphaproteobacteria bacterium MarineAlpha3_Bin3 | reverse complement strand
GCTTTCGGGGGTAAAGCGGACGTAAATAGCTGCCCAGCTGAATGTCCGCTAATAGCCAAAAGCGGACATTGGCGGCAGCCACCGAGTATGTCCGCTCTTAGCCATAAGCGGACATGCTGAACGTCAAAGCCCTCATTGGCCTTACTTCCCTAACGCCAGTTCCTGGAACCGTCGGGCCGCGTCCTCGGCCAGCCGGCGGGTGAGATCGCCGGAACCGATCTCATGGCAGAGGCCGGCGGCCTGCCCCGACCATAGGGAGGTGAAGTCGCTTGCCCCTTGGGCCTCAGCGGCTGCTTTCAATGGCGCCAACGCCCCGCCAGCTGTCGGGAACGCCGGCGCTAGGCCTGACATGGGCCCGATCTCACGCATGATTCGGTTCATCAAGCCGCGCGCGGGCCTGCCGGAAAACAGATTAGTCAGCGCGGTGCCATCGTCGCGGGCCGCACCGAGAGCCGTTCGGTGAAGGTCGGAGATCAGTGATTCTGGGGTGAAAAGGTAGGCCGTGCCGATCTGAACACCCGACGCGCCGAGCGCAAAGGCCGCCACCACGCCTCGTCCGTCGGCAATGCCGCCGGCGGCGATCACCGGCACCTTCACGGCATCGACGATCTGCGGCACTAGGGCGAAGGTCCCCGCCTGCATCGCGATATCGTCGGTCAGGAACATGCCTCGATGCCCACCTGCCTCATAGCCCTGCGCGATGATGGCGTCGCAGCCGTTATCCTCAAGCCAGCGGGCTTCCTCAACCGTGGTCGCAGAGCTGAGCACTCGGCTGTCCGCAGCCTTGACGCGCTCGAGCAACGGCTTTGCCGGCAACCCGAAATGAAAGCTGACGACCTCGGGTTTGGTGTCCTCGACGATCTCGCACATGGCCTCGTCGAATGGGGCACGATTGACGGCTGGCGCCGATACGGACGCATCCAGCCCGAGTTCCTCGTAGTAAGCGGCCAGATGCCTCTTCCATGCGGTATCGCGATCCTGATCGGGCGCCGCCGGCTCGTGACAGAAGAAGTTGACGTTCACGGGTTTTGCCGTTTGCTGGCGGATGACGCCAATTTCGGCACGCGCCTTAGCCGCGTCGAGCATGGCGCAAGGGAGCGAACCCAGGCCGCCAGCCTCGCTCACCGCAATCACCATGGCCGAGCCGTTCGCCCCCGCCATGGGGGCCTGGATGATCGGCAGGTCGATACCGATGAGGTCAAGTAATTGACGATTGGGCCACATGCCATCCGCTCCCTATGCCGTATAGGAAGCTATTGTGTGCCAACTCCTGGTTAATTTAAAGATGCCGCCAGTTCGGAAAAAAATCCGGGACGAGGGTGGGAATATCACATACTTTTCTGAGGGTCACCGATGTCCGCTTTGGGTTATTAACGGACATTCCGTGACTACCCTCCGAATGTCCGCTTTCGGGGGCAAAGCAGACATTTAGCACACTCAACTTACATCTTTACACCAGAACTGATACATGCTCCGAAACGTATTGGGGTTCTTGAGTTCAAACTCGTGCCATAGGTCAAGTGAGGTCAGCGCGCGTCTGCTCGGGTGAGATTTTCTGAACTTCCTCAACGTGCTTTTGTCCCGCATTTCAAACCCCAGGAATTTCAACTTCAGAACCTTTAGAGCCGCCTCTATTTGCGGCAGCATAAAACGATGTTCCTGGACGTGAAAAAGCAGATCACGGCATTCGCTTAAGCTGAAGAAGTCTTTCATGTTGCATATTTCTGCCATCATCCGATTTCCGTCCTTCGCCCCATACATCGTTTTTGTCCACTTATACCCCGAAATCTGCCCCTAACTGCCCCATAACTAGCTGTAATCTTAAGAAAATACATCCCCGCCGTGTTTTTTTCCAAATATGTGACGGTGGTCACATCCCAAATATTCCTTATGGCCTAAAGTGGCGCTTGAGATTCGCGGGCCGACGCCCCCATGGACTTTAGATGACGGGCCGTCCGGTTTCCCTCGAAAAGGCAAACCACCGGAAACGGTGGGACGTAAAACAACCGGCCTACGGCGAAAGCCACGGCGGCGGAGTTACCGAAAGGAGAATCATAAATGTTCTTGAAGTTCCAGTATTTAGTGTTCGAAGCTTGGGGTGCCTGGAGCGGGCTGTTCGAGCCCCTGCCTTACGGAGACCCCTATATCGCCTCCATCGTTCTGTTTTCATTGGTTGCGGCGGCTAAGCTGTTCGTCGGTGGGGAGACCGCCTAATGGAAAATTCATGGAACGGAACCGACAGGCGGCAGTTCGATCGCCATCCCCTGATGCTCGAGGCCCAGGTGACCATCGGCGCAGAGAGCTTCGCGGTGTTGATTTTCCATATCTCCGCCGGCGGCGCCAAGGTGCAGTCGTTGGACGCCGGGAAGGTGGCGGAAATCGTCCTGCCGAAATCCGCCGTTCTCGACATTCCCGATTACGGCGGTTACGAAGGCGACATCGTCTGGATCGATGACGAATTCATCGGCATCGAATTCCACGAAAACCACAAGACGATGGTCAAGCTGATCACCGGTCAAAGCGCGGTGACCGCAGCCTGATCCCCGCATCCCCGATGTCCGCTTTGGGTCAAAAGCAGACATTGAGTGTGGCTAAAAGAAACACCTAAAAGAGCGCGAAACCCCTCCTGGTGATTGCTATATGATTGCTAGACACCAAAAATGGCTTAGCCGACATTAGCTAAGCCATTGATTTAATTAGCAAACCAGACAGGATTCGAACCTGTGACCTCTGCCTTCGAAGTAATGTGTTCTATATAAAACACTAATAAAACCAATACTTTAGGTACTTTAGAATCGATGTATGCATGATTCGTGTATTCTTATATATTTATTAACATACTGTTATTGCTTAGTATTTTGTAATTATGGTGTGTTGATTTCTGCCCAATTTTTCTAGAATAGACCAGACAGACCCTTAGTGGTCATTCTGGGTGTTATCCCACCAGATTATCCAAGGGATGCACTCCTACACCC
>PTLK01000232.1 GCA_002938075.1 Alphaproteobacteria bacterium MarineAlpha3_Bin3 | reverse complement strand
GGGCTTGGGAGAGGGCCCAGGGCCCGCCAGTGGCTGGGCGCCGCCTCGTCGTCGGATGCGATCAGGTCTTCGCCGAGGGCCACGGCCAGCGCCGCCTCGTAACCCGGATCGACGGCGAGGGAGTCGATCACCGGCGGCCATTTCCCGCCGTCGCCACTTTCCAGGACTTCCGATAGGGCCTGGACTTCCGCCTTCAGGCCGGCTTGCGCCGCCGTCGCCGCCTGGGCGCCGGATTGGGCGGCGGTGGCCTTGTCCGCGGCTTCCATGCGGGCGGTCTCGGCCTCGGCGGCGGCTTTGCGGGCGTGCTCGAGTTTGGTTTGGGATTCGGCCAACCGTTCTTCGACTTCGGCCAGGTCGGATGCTTCGGGCCGTTCGGTTTCAAGCTCGGCGCGCTGCTCGGCGATTCCACTGCCACGGGCGGCCAGCCGTTCCAGGCGCTCATTCAGGTCCTTGATCTTGTGCTCAAGGCCGGCCTGGCGGGCTTCGTCATTGGCCGCCTGTTCGGTCAACGCCGTCAGTTTTTGTTCCAGCTCTTCGGCGGCGGCATTGGCGGCGGTAAGGTTTTCGGCCGCCTCGGCGCGGGCGTCTTCCTCGCCCTCGGCGGGTGTTTCGATTCCGCCCATTTCGTCGGCCAGTCGCTCAAGGGCGGCCTCGGCATCGGCGATGAGGGCGGTTTCCCGTGCCTTATCGGCGTCGGTTTGTTTGATCCGGTCCCGGCAATCGGTGGTCTGTTCCCCGATCCTCTTTTCCTCCGCTTCCAGGTTGTCGCGGGCGAGGTTCAGATGCTGCAGTTCGGCCGCCGCCTCGGCCTCGGCCTGGCGCCGTTTCGGCAACTCTGCGGCATGTTCGACCTGGACCGTTGCGGCGGCGCCGGCGGCGCCAGTCAGAGTCGCGACCACGGCCTCCGTTTCGGCGAATTCCTTTTCGACCGCCTCCAGGGTTTTCTCGTCAGCGGTCCAGCGCAGGAAAAACAGCGTCGCCTCGGCCTTGCGGATGTGGTCCGAAAGATTGCGGTAGCGGGTTGCCTGGCGGACCTGCTTCTTCAGGTTTGCCAACTGCGTATCCAGGGTCACCAGGATGTCGTCCAGGCGCTCGAGATTGGTTTCCGCGCCCTTGAGCCTCAATTCGGCCTCGTGGCGGCGCGAGTGCAGGCCGGTGATGCCGGCGGCTTCTTCTAACAACAGCCGCCGCTCGACCGGCTTGGCGGCGATCACGGCGCCGATCCGGCCCTGGCTGACGATGGCCGTGGAACGCGCTCCGGTAGCGGAATCGGCGAACAGGAGCTGCACGTCCCGGGCCCTGGCCTCACGGCCGTTGACCCGGTAGGCGGACCCCTTTCCCCTTTCGATGCGGCGGCTGACCTCCAGTTCCTCGAAGTCGTTGAACTGGGCCGGGGCAACGCGGGCGGAGTTGTCGAGGCTGAGGACCACTTCGGCGATATTGCGGGCCGGGCGGTCCCGGGTGCCGCCGAAGATGACGTCATCCATTTCACCGCCGCGCATCTGCTTGGCCGAGCTTTCCCCCATCACCCAGCGCAACCCTTCGACCAGGTTTGATTTGCCGCAGCCATTGGGACCGACAATTCCCGTCAGGCCCAATTCGATCTGCAACTCGGTGCCTTCGACGAAGGATTTGAAGCCCGAAAGCCGGAGCTTGTTAAATCGCAGCAAGGTTCTTTTGTTCCCTCTTTTCCAACCGTCCCCGGGCCGAGGCTTAGGGACGCAATGGGCGGTTATTTGCTCAGCGCCCTGTCGAAAACCTTCTTGAAGTTCTCATACGGCATGGTGCCCGAGATCGTTTCCTTGCCGATGATGAACGTCGGCGTCGAATTGACTTTATACGTTTCCTGGGCCGCCGCTGCGATGCGGCGGATACCGATCAACAATTCCTGGAGCTTGAGGCATTCCTCGACGTCGGTCTCGGACATGCCGCCGAACCGCGCTACCCGGGCCAGTTCGGCCAGGGGCTGGCGGCTCCGGGACCATTGGTCCTGGCTGCGGTAGATGATCTCGATGAAGCCGAAAAATTTATCGCGCCCGGCGCAACGCGCGATCATCGACGCCGCCAACGCTGGCGTGCCCAAGGGGAAGTCCCGATAGACAAGCCGCACCTTGCCGGTGTCGATGTATTCCTTCTTGATCTTGGGTAGGGTGTCGCGGTGGAAGGCGGCGCAGTGGGGGCAGCCCAGCGACGAATATTCGATCATGGTCACCGGGGCGTTGTCCGGCCCCATCGACATTTCCGACAGCGCCTCTTCGACCGGCACAATCGCCGCCTTGGCCGGCACGGAGGCCAGCGGGCCTGCGGCCAGGGCCATTAATAGAATGGGCAAGGCCGCAAGACGTGGTATAAATTTGGACAAACGTACCTCTGGAAACACAAGATGTTGATGAATATAGAATCACACCCGATGCCGAGTCGAATCCTTTCGCAAGGCTTGTGACTGCCAATCAGGAGCGGCGGTTAAGGTTTTGCTTACGGTCCGGCCCTGATCTGCGCCCCGTCTCAGCCGGACCGGCGGCCGATCACCGCCCGGCCCAGCGCCTCAAGGGCCTCTTTAAGTTCAGGATCGTCCACCTCCAACAGGCTTTCGGCCAAGTCGGATTCTTCCGGCTCTTGCAACGGCCGGACCGGCGGGGCCGGTTTATGGTCTTCCTTGGGCAACGGACCCTGGGTGATTTTCAACCTGTCGACGGCCTTAAAGCCGAAATAGCCGTTGATCCGCTCGATCAGCAGCGGTTCAAGGTGTTGCAGTTCGGTTGCCATGCCGCCGCTGTCGATGGTCAGGTAAAGCACCCCCCCCGCGGCCTTGTCCCGAGGGGTGGATATCTTTTCCGGCAGGCTGTGGCGGGCCAGGTGTTCCCCGGCAATGGTCACCCAGTCCTTGACGATGGCGCCGTCGGCGAAACCGCGTTTGCCGAAAACGGTCTTGGTGACGGCGGAAAGAGAAGACGCCAGGGCCCGGGGGCCGCCGCCGCG
>PTLK01000231.1 GCA_002938075.1 Alphaproteobacteria bacterium MarineAlpha3_Bin3 | reverse complement strand
AGCATCGAGTCATGCCCCCTTAACGGCCCCGAAGGGTAACAAGTCGCCCTTTGAGTGGCAAATGAGTGGCAAACCGCCGCCCTCCCGGGGGGAAGGCGGCGGCGCGATCGATGTTTCGGACGGCGATTAACCCTTCTTTTTCTTTTTCTTCTTCTTTTTGACCTTCAGGCCCTTCAGGGATTCGTCCGTGTACTTGGTCCCGTTGGTCTTCTGGATGGTGCGGATGTCGGTCCAATGCTCCTTGAACGTGATCGGAATGAATCGGTCCGACTTCTTGCCGAACTCCTTCTGAAGCGCGGTGCCCGTCCAGTCGAAAGTCAGGAAGGCCTCGGTAATCTTTTTCTGCAGGTCCGGGTGCAGATTATGGGCGTAGCCGTAGGACGTGGTCGGAAACAACTTCGACTGCCAGATGATCCGGAGATCGTCCTTGTTGACGATGCCCTTGTCGTGCATGCGGTCGAGGACACTGGAGGCGATCGGCGCGGCGTCGTAGTCCTTGTTGGCGACGCCCATGATCGAGTTGTCGTGCTTGCCGGAGTACGTCACCTTGTAGTCCTTGTCAGGCACCACGCCCATGGACTTGAACAGAGCGCGCGGCGCCTGGTTGCCGGAATTCGACGACGGCGTCACGTGGGCGACCTTGCGGCCCTTGAGGTCGGAGACCTTCTTGATGTCCGTCGACTTGTGGGTGATGAGCTGCAGGCGGTAGCCGAACCTGCCGTCGTGCTTGCCCATGATGGCGATCGGCACGTAACCGGCGAGGTTGACACCGAACACCGTCGGGCCGGTCGAGATGCCGGCCACGTGGAGCCGCCCGGACCGCATGGCCTCGACCTGCGCGGCGTAGGACTCGGCGCCGTACCACTTGACCTTCTTACCGGTCTTCTTGGTCAGGTAGTCCATGAATTCGGTGAACACGTTCTCGTAGACGGACGGATCCTCGACCGGCGTGTAGGAGAAGATGAGGGTGTCGGGATTGACCCATTTGCTCGAATCCGTCGGCGTGTCGGCGACCAGGTCGCCGTTGTCATCGCAATACCGGACGTCGAGATCACCCCGGTTTTTACACGCGGCCGACGCCGGGTTGATCGCGCCGATCGCTAGGGACAGGGCGAAAACCCCCAAAACGGCGGACAACGACCTGCGGTTGATTAACGATAATTGTGTCATACTTGATCCTCCCTCTCTTGGAACCGACATTCCCGATGACGGTTGATTGAAGGCATAATCATCGCAATCATCCAGGTAAAATGCAACTAAATCAGGTTCTAACGGTTGCAGGTCCTGTGGCCGTTACCATGCCCTAATCATCGGTACACAACTGTCAATACGCTTTATTCGGCGAATATCCGCTTTGGGTCAAAAGCAGACATATTGGTGGGGCGGTCAGAATGTCCGCTTTCGGGTGTAAAGCGGACATCAATCACCGTGCGGTCAAACGTCCGCTAATAGCCAAAAGCGGACATCCGTTGATGGATTGGAAACCTAGAAGATCGATCGAAGGACGATATAAACCCCGAGCAAGAGCAGTGAAATGAAAAAAACTTTCCTGAAGGCGGTTTCCGACAGTCGTTGACGGACCTTCTGCCCCACCACCATACCGATGAGAGCGGGGATGATGGCGACCGTGGATAGGGCGCCTAGTTCCATCGAGAGAAGCCGGTGGTCGCTTAGGGACACGGCGAGGGCAACCGTCGAAATGGTAAACAAGATTCCCATTGCCTGGATCAACGCGTCACGCGGTAAAGCAAGCGCTTGGAGATAGAGAACCCCCGGCACGACGAATGACCCCGTCATGCCGGTAAGCACGCCGTTTATGCCGCCGATCATGGGGGATAGCCAAATTTCTGATTTTCCGAAGCTTGGGACGCGAGGTTGCACGAGGTTCAGTGTCGAATACACTCCGAGCAAGACACCTAGCAATGCCGATAACAGCGCCGTATCAGAGTTCGCCAAGACATGAACACCGAGCCATGTGCCGACGCACACCGCGACCAACAGTGTCCATAGCCGGCGGGCAATCGAAAGGAACTCTTTTCCCGCCATTCCTTGCCATACGTTGGTGACGAAGGACGGCAATAACAGCAAAGCCATTGCCGGCTTTAGGCCGAGGGTTGCCGTTAGGAGGGCGAGTGACACCGTCGGCAAACCAAGGCCGATCACGCCCTTAACAAGTCCCGCGATCAAGAAGGTCAGGCCAATGATTAACAGGCTCTCAGGGGTCCACATTCTGCCCTTGGATAAAGAGAGTTATTATCGCTTTTACAACATACATCCCGGAATGTCCGCTTCGGGTCAAAAGCGGACCTAAACGGTGACCCTGAAAAACGTCCGCTTTCGGGGGGAAAGCAGACGTCAAAACATCATATATCCGCTAAACTGGCGCGATGATCGATAATAACAAGGATGATCCCGAGTGGTGCTATGCTCAAACAATTTTGGCAGCCGGCAAAATTGATATCCCTGCAGAACAGGATGCAGAATGTAATCACTTTTTATCGGACCTGAAGTTTGCTGCTGCCATGTTCAAAGAGGCTAAGCGTGTTACAGCTGTCATCCAGGAACGAGAATGGGGCTTGGATGACGGGGCCCAGCTTTGCAGTGACCTCTTGAATTTTCTTTATCAGGTTGACGATGTGGAAATCGGCCGCATAGCGCGCACCTCTAAAATGGCGTTTGAGCCTCTCTTGGCACGTACATTTTCTGACCTAGGTAAGCTGGAGTACGTTCTAAGGAATACACCAAATCCACCAAAGGTGCGGAAGCGGAAACACGAAATAGACGATTTTCTCATTACAAAGCTTGCAGATACATTTGAGCGCCAAATCGGACGTAAACCCGGCGTCACAACCGATTGGGCCACGTCGAAACGCGGGGGTATTTTCGTCTACTTTGTGATGGAATTTGTTACTCGGATGCTTCCTGAGCATGTGGGTCAAATTGACGGCTGTCTGACGTCAGCGCCCTTGGGACACATTGAGATGAT
>PTLK01000230.1 GCA_002938075.1 Alphaproteobacteria bacterium MarineAlpha3_Bin3 | reverse complement strand
AGACCGCCAATGCGGGTTGGCCTTGGCGACATGCCCGAGCAGCCGGCCATGCGTTCCGCTATCAGGGTCGAACAACAGCGGCAAATGCGTGGCAAAGGGGGCGCCGTCGACCGTCGTCACCAGCAGCACGAAACCGTGCTCGCGCATGAAGGTTGCGAGCGTTGCCGGATCATCAATATCGTAATGCCGAGGCCTGTACATTTTTCCGTTCTCCATTGCCGGGGCCGGGTGATCCTCTTATATGATGAGCAGGATTTTATAAAGAGGTTGGGAGACATCCATGGACGAAGAAGTATTCAACATGCAGCTCAGGAAGTTCCTCAAGAACGTCGGCATCACGTCACAGCGCGAAATCGAAAGCGCCGTGCGTGCGGCATTGGAAGACGGGACCCTGAAGGGGGATGAGACGGTCAAGACCAAGGTCACGTTAAGCATCGAATCCCTTGGCGTCAGCACCGATATCGACGGCGATATCGACCTCGCCTGAACCGCGCCAATTTTTCCGGGTATTTGAATTTAAGCCGCCGGTTCGGGCCGGCGCCTATCCGCGTTTGATCAACGCCGCCTTGATTTCGCCGATCGCCTGTCCGGGGTTGAGGCCCTTGGGGCACGAGCTGGTGCAGTTCATGATCGTGTGGCACCGGAACAGCCGGAACGGATCGTCCAGCTTGTCGAGCCGCTCGCCCGTCGCCTCGTCCCGGGAATCGGCGATCCACCGGTAGGCCTGCAAGAGGATCGCCGGGCCCAGATAGCGATCGCCGTTCCACCAGTAGCTGGGGCAGCTCGTCTGACAGCAGAAACACATAACGCATTCCCAAAGACCGTCCAGCTTGGCGCGTTCTTCGGGGCTTTGCAGGCGTTCGCCGGTCGGCGGCGGGGTGTCGGCCTGCAGCCACGGTTCGATGGACCGGTACTGGGCGTAAGGGACGCTGAGGTCGGCGACCAGGTCCTTGACCACCGGCATGTGGGGCAGGGGGTAGATCTTGACATCGCCCTTGATGTCGTCGATGGGCTTGATGCAGGCGAGCGTATTGGTGCCGCCCATGGTGCCGCCGATGTTGAAGGCGCATGACCCGCAAACCCCCTCGCGGCACGACCGGCGGAAGGTCAGGGTCGAATCGATCTCGTCCTTGATCTTGATCAGCGCGTCCAGGACCATCGGCCCGCAGGTGTCGAGGTCGACCTCGAAGGTGTCGAGGCGCGGGTTTTCGCCGCTGTCAGGATCCCAGCGGTAAACCTTGAACTTCCTGATCCGGGTGGCGCCGGCGGGGGCGGGGAAGGTCTTGCCCTCCTTGACCTTGGAATTGGCCGGCAGGTTGAATTCAACCATCGTTCATGTTTCCCGTCAGTAAACCATCAATAAACCCGGGCCTTGGGTTCGATGTAATCAACTTCGGCGGTCAAAGTCCAGGTATGGACCGGCCGGTAGGTCAGGTTGATCGACCCATCCTCGGCAAACCAGGCCAGGGTGTGCTTCATCCAGTTTTCGTCGTCGCGATCGGGATAGTCTTCGTGGGCGTGGGCGCCCCGGCTTTCATGGCGTGCCTCCGCCGAATGCATGGTCGCCTGGGCGCAGGCCATCAGGTTTTCCAGTTCCAGGGCCTCGACCAGGTCCGAGTTCCAGATCATCGAGCGGTCCGAAAGTTGGATATCGGGAAGCCGGTTGGCGATGTCGTCGATCTTTTTCACCCCTTCGGCCAGAATATCCGAGGTCCGGAAGACGGCGGCGTTGTCCTGCATGGTGCGCTGCATGGCGCTGCGGATTTCGCTGGTTTTGGAGCCGCCCTTGGCGTTGCGCAGCCGGTCCAGCCGGTCGATGGCGCAATCGGCGGAATCGGCGGCCAACGGTTTCAGGGGAGCCCCCGGCTTGATCAATTCGGCGGCCTTGATCGATGCCGCGCGGCCGAACACCACCAGGTCGAGCAGCGAATTGGTGCCGAGCCGGTTGGCGCCGTGGACGGACGCCGAGGCGCACTCGCCGATGGCCATCAACCCGGGCGCCAGGGCGTCCGCGTCCTTTTCCGTCGAGTGCAGGACCTGGCCGTGATGGTTGGTCGGGATGCCGCCCATGTTGTAATGCACGGTGGGAATGACCGGGATCGGTTCCCTGGTCGCATCGACGCCGGAAAAGATCTTCGCCGATTCGGTAATTCCCGGCAGCCGTTGATGAAGAAGATCGGCGCCCAGATGTTCCAGGTGCAGGAAAATGTGGTCCTTATCCTGGCCGACGCCCCGGCCTTCGCGGATTTCGACGGTCATGGAACGGCTGACCACGTCGCGGCTGGCCAAATCCTTGGCCGTCGGCGCGTAGCGCTCCATGAAGCGTTCGCCTTCGGAATTGGTCAGGTAACCGCCTTCGCCGCGCGCCCCTTCGGTGATCAGGCAGCCGGAGCCATAGATGCCGGTGGGGTGAAACTGGACGAATTCGTGGTCCTGCAGGGACAGCCCGGCGCGGGCGATCATGCCGTTGCCGTCGCCGGTGCAGGTATGGGCCGAGGTGCAGGAAAAATAGGTTCGCCCGTAACCACCTGTCGCCAGCACCACCAAATGGGCGTGGAAACGGTGAATGGTGCCGTCGTCCAGGTTCCAGGCGACGATGCCCTGGCATTCCCCGTCCTGGTCGACGATCAGGTCGATGGCTAAGTATTCGACGAAGAATTCGGCGTTCTGTTTCAGGCTCTGCTGGTAGAGGGCGTGCAGCATGGCGTGGCCGGTCCTGTCGGCGGCGGCGCAGGCGCGCTGCACGGGGGCCTCGCCGTAATTACGCATATGGCCGCCGAAGGGCCGCTGGTAGATTTTACCCTCGGGCGTGCGTGAAAACGGCACCCCGTAATGTTCCAGCTCATAAACCGCCGGGACGGCCTCGCGGCACATGTATTCGATGGCGTCCTGATCGCCCAGCCAGTCCGAGCCCTTGACGGTGTCGTACATATGCCATCGCCAATTGTCTTCGGCCATGTTGCCTAGCGAGGCGCTGATTCCGCCCTGGGCGGCGACGGTGTG
>PTLK01000023.1 GCA_002938075.1 Alphaproteobacteria bacterium MarineAlpha3_Bin3 | reverse complement strand
ACCATCAGCGAGGTCAAGGGATTCGGCCGCCAGAAGGGCCAGTCGGAAATTTACCGGGGCGCCGAATACACGGTGAATTTCCTTCCCAAGGTCAAGATCGAGGTCGCCGTCAAGGACGACCTGGTCGACCCGGTGGTTGAGGCGATCACCAAATCCGCCGCCACTGGCAAGATCGGCGATGGTAAGATTTTCGTTTATTCGTTGGACAAGGCGGTCCGCATAAGGACCGGCGAAACAGACGCGGAAGCGTTGTAGGAGGGCATGGCTATGCGAATGTTTAAACTGTTAATCGGCACCCTGGGCCTCGTCCTTGTCGGGGCGCTTGGCGCGCCGGAGGGCGCTTTTGCCGCCGAAACGCCGAAACTGGACACCGGCGACACCGCCTGGATGCTGACATCGACGGCCCTGGTCCTGATGATGACTATCCCGGGCGTGGCCATGTTCTACGGCGGCATGGTGCGCAAGAAGAACGTCTTGGCGACAGCGATGCAGAGCTTCGCCGTTACCTGCGTGATGACCGTCCTTTGGATGATCATCGGCTATTCCCTGGCCTTCACCGACGGCGGTGGAATGAACGCCTATGTCGGCGGGCTGGATAAGATGCTGCTGCGCGGCATCGGCGTCGACACCCTGTCCGGCACCATTCCGGAAACGGTGTTCATGACCTTCCAGATGACGTTCGCCATCATCACCCCGGCGCTGATCACCGGCGCCTTGGCCGACCGCATAAAGTTTTCGTCGCTGCTGGTCTTCCTCAGCCTGTGGATGATCCTCGTCTACGCGCCGATCACCCATTGGGTCTGGGGCGGCGGGTTTTTAGCCGAGGCCGGCGTTCTCGACTTCGCCGGCGGCACCGTGGTTCACATCAATTCCGGCGTCGCCGCCCTGGTCGGCGCGATGGTGCTCGGCCGCCGCCGCGGTTACGGCACCGAGAACATGGCCCCCCATAACCTGATCCTCAGCGTCATCGGCGCCTCCATGCTGTGGGTCGGCTGGTTCGGATTCAACGCCGGGTCGGCGGTGGCCGCCAACGGCAGCGCCGGCATGGCCATGGCCGTGACCCAGATCGCCACCGCGGCGGCGGCCTTGTCATGGATGTTCGCGGAGTGGATTAGCCGCGGCAAGCCCAGCGTGCTGGGCATCGTGTCCGGCGCCGTCGCCGGCCTCGTCGCCATCACCCCGGCGTCGGGCTACGTCGATCCCTTCGCCGCTTTGATCATCGGCCTTGTCGCCGGACTCGTCTGCTATTGGGGCGCGGTGGTGCTGAAACCGAAGCTCGGCTACGACGACAGCCTCGACGTTTTCGGCGTTCACGGCCTGGGCGGCATTACCGGGGCGCTGCTGACCGGCGTCTTCGCCGTCGAGGCCATCGGCGGCACGCCGGGGCTTTTGGAAGGAAACGCCGGACAAGTCCTGATCCAACTGGAAGGCATCGGCGCCACTATCGTCTATTGCGCCATCGTCACCTTCGTCCTGTTGAAGATAATCGACGCGGTGATGGGGCTGCGGGTCGACGAGGAAGAAGAGGTCACGGGCCTGGATTACAGCCTTCATGGTGAAACCGTTCAATAACCGGATCACTTAAATTCAAGACCAGGGGGGGGCGCATGACCCTACGTGGTTCGCCCCTCCCCCCGCTCCCTGAGCCCTGCCGGAAGGTTTACCCTTCCGGCTTTTTTTGGTGTGGTTGCCGTTTATCCTCCTGGCTCTGGTAGATGACCAAGAGTGCACAACCAGTGCCTTAGAAAAAATCGTTAAGGTATTGTAAACATTAATCATGTAGAAGCCGTGCATGGCTCAGACCATGCGATTTTTTCGGTGGCCGCGGGGGCCGCGTGTTTAGCAATGCCGCAGGCTCGGGCGGGGTGCTACCCGCCGGCGCCGTAGATTTTTTTAAACGCCGGTTGGCGGAGATTTTTGGCGCCCTGCTTTTCCTTTCCGCCACCTGGCTGTTGTTCGCCATCATCAGCTATTCTCCCAGCGATCCTTCGTTCAACAGCGTCGGCAACGGCGCCGTCGGAAATCTTCTGGGCACCCCAGGCGCCTTGGTCGCCGACCTGACCTTGCAATTCTTCGGCATCGCGGGCCTGCTGCCGGTCCTCGCCCTTGCCGCCTGGGGCTGGCGGATGGTGACCAAGCGCGGCGTTTCCGTCTGGTGGCTGCGTGGCGTGTTGTTCATTTCCTCCATGGCGCTGCTTGCCGCCGGCCTCAGCGCCCTGCCGATCCCCGAAAACTGGCCCCTGATGACCCGGTTGGGCGGGGTGACGGGGGTGATTATCTTCGACCTCCTGGCCGCATTCGGAACCGTGTTCGGTCTGGAACCCCGGATCGTCGCCGCCGCTCTTTTGGTGATCGCCTTCGGAGTTTTCATTCCCGCCCTTGGTTTATCATCGCTTGAATGGCGGGCTTCCGGTCAAGCCCTGGCCTGGGGACTGGCGTTAATTGGCCGCGGCGCCAAAAAGGGGCGCCAAGCCTTCGGCGTCGTCCCCGCCTGGCAGATCGGCCCGGAATCCGATGATTATGAACCGATCGAGGGCGCGACGGACGTCATCGAACCGGTCACCGTCGGCGACCCCGGGCCGAGGACCGCCGCCAAGAGTCTCCGCCGTACCGGCCTTGTCGCCGCCAAGAAGCCGCGCCCCAAGATCGGGCGCCGGGCCCAGGCCGAGCGCCAGGGGCGCCTGAATCTCGACGGCGGCAAGGAATACCGCTCGCCGTCCCTGGACCTGTTGGACAAGGGGCTCACCGACGGGCGCGGGGAGACACTGAACAAGGATTCCCTGCAACAGAACGCCCGGTTCCTTGGCAGCATCCTCGAGGATTTCGGTGTCCGCGGCGAGATCGTCAAGGTGCGGCCGGGCCCGGTAGTCACCCTTTATGAGCTGGAGCCCGCACCCGGCACCAAAACGTCCCGGGTGATTGGGCTGAGCGACGACATCGCGCGCTCCATGAGCGCCGTCTCGGTGCGTATCGCCGTCGTCCCGGGGCGCAGCGTCATCGGCATCGAGCTGCCCAACGTGACCCGGGAAATAGTCAATTTAAGCGAGCTTTTGGCCTCCGAGCCTTTCGAAAAGGTCTCCGGAAAGCTGCCGCTGGCGCTCGGCAAGGACATCAGCGGCGCGTCGATGATTGTCGATCTGGCCCGCATGCCGCATCTGTTGATCGCCGGCACCACCGGCTCGGGCAAGTCGGTGGCCATGAATACCATGATCCTGTCTCTGCTCTACCGGCTGTCGCCCGACGAGTGCAAGTTCATCATGATCGATCCGAAGATGCTGGAGCTTTCCGTCTACGAGGGAATCCCGCATTTGCTCACCCCCGTCGTCACCGAACCGTCGAAGGCGATCGTGGCGTTGAAGTGGACGGTCCGGGAAATGGAGGAACGCTACCGGTCGATGTCGCAATTTGGGGTGCGCAATATCTCCGGCTACAACACCCGATTGGAAGAAGCCCGCAAGAAGGGCGAAACGCTGACCCGCCGGGTGCAGACTGGTTTCGACGACCAAGGCCAACCGATCATGGAGGACCAGCCGCTCGATATGGACCCGTTGGCGTTTATCGTCGTCGTCGTCGATGAAATGGCGGATCTGATGCTGGTCGCCGGCAAGGACGTGGAGGCCACCATTCAGCGCCTGGCGCAAATGGCCCGCGCCGCCGGCATCCACCTGATCATGGCCACACAGCGCCCCTCGGTGGACGTCATCACCGGCACCATCAAGGCCAATTTCCCGACCCGGATCAGCTTCCAGGTCACGTCCAAGATCGACAGCCGCACCATCCTCGGCGAACAGGGCGCCGAGAAGCTCCTGGGCCAGGGGGACATGCTGTACATGGCCGGTGGCGGGCGCATCAACCGCGTCCATAGTCCCTTCGTTTCCGACGAAGAGGTCAAACGGGTGGTCACCTTCCTGAAATCACAGGGACAACCCGACTACATCGACGAGGTGACCCAGGAAGACGCGGTCGAAAGCGGCCTTCCCGGAAGCGGAGCCAAGCCAAACGACGACCTTTACGACGAGGCCGTGGCCCTGATCGCCCGCGAGGGCCGGGCGTCGACCAGCTTTATTCAGCGCCATCTCCAGATCGGTTACAACCGGGCGGCGCGCATCATCGAGCAGATGGAATCCGAGGGCGTCGTCAGTTCCGCCAACCGGGTCGGCCGGCGCGAGGTCCTGATCGGCCATCACGGCGCCTAAAAGACCGGCCTGCCCTTCGAATCCTTTCTTCTTCCGCGCTTTGCGCTGGGGCTTTTTCTCCGCTTTACGCCTTGGCCCCTCTTGGGTACAACGGCCCTGTGATGACTAAACTCCCGCACCGGAACCCGGTTTTGCCGAACGCAAGGCGTCGCCGGGGCCACCGGGTGTCCCCGTTAATATTGTCGGGGGGCGCCCCCGGTGACCCCCGGAGCCTTGTCGTATTCGGGGTGGTATTCGGGATTTTGCTTATTGCCCTGGTCCTGGTCCCGTTCCCCTCTCAGGCCCAGGGCCTGGCCAGCCTGAGCCAGGCCGACAGGGCCAATATTGCGCGCATCGAGGCGTACCTGAACCGGATCCGGACCTTGGAAGCCCGGTTTCTTCAGGTTTCATCCGACGGTGAGTATTCCGAGGGCGACCTGTATTTTTCCAAGCCTGGAAAAATGCGCCTCGAATACGACGACCCGAAACCCGTGGTGATCGTTTCCGATGGCGTCAACCTCGCCTATTTCGACAAGGAGCTGGAACAGGTCAGCTATTTCGACCTGGAATCGACCCAGGCCTCCATCCTTCTTCGCGAAACCATCTCTTTTACCACCGGCGGGCTAATCGTCACCCAGTTCGAAAAGGGACCGGGAGTCATGAGGCTGACGGTGATCAAGGAAAGCGATCCGCTGGAGGGTAATTTGACCCTTATTTTCAGCGACAAACCGTTGGGTTTGAAGAAATGGAGGGTCACCGACGCCCAGGGCATCGTCACCAACGTTTCCCTGCTCGGCCCCCGGTTCGGCCTGCCTTTGAGCCCGAAACTCTTTCACGTCGAACCCCCCAATGAGGCTTTGAAGGTCCAATAACCCCTAGCGGACCTCGTTTTTCCCCGGGGGGTCTATAGGGGGGCTGGATTCGGCGCCGCGCCAACCTTATATATTATTTAACGAGCCGGCCGCACCCGAACCGAGGCCGGCCCCCCAGGGATGGTTCCCCGCTATACCGCGGCCCCGAGATGGGGCCTAAAGCGCCCGGTTGCCCCCCTTACCGGGCGCTTTTCTTATTGGGGAATTTTAGGGAACCAGCCGGTATCCGCCGGGTTCGGTGATCAGGATTTTGGCCTCGGACGGTTCGGCCTCGATCTTCTGGCGCAAGCGGTAGACGTGCGTTTCCAGGGTATGGGTGGTGACGCCGGCATTGTAGCCCCAAACCTCATCGAGAAGCGTGTCACGGCTGACGACCTTGTCACCGGCCCGGTAAAGGTATTTGAGGATCGCCGTTTCCTTGTCCGTCAGGCGCACCTTCTTGTTGTCGTCATCGCTGTCGACGAGCAGCTTGTTCGCCGGCTGGAAGGTATAGGGGCCGATGGAGAAGACCGCGTCATCGCTGCGTTCGTGCTGGCGGATGTGGGCCCGCAACCGGGCCAGCAGGACCCCCAGACGGAACGGCTTGGTGATGTAGTCGTTGGCCCCGGCATCGAGGCCGAGGATGGTATCGGCATCCGTATCGGCGCCCGTGAGCATGATAATCGGCGACGTCACGCCGTTGTGGCGTATCAGGCGGCAAACTTCGCGGCCATCCATGTCGGGCAGCCCGACATCAAGGATGATGACGTCGAAATAATCCTCTTTCGCCAGTTCCAGGGCCTCGGTAGCGGACTTGGCACCGGTGGTCGAAAACTCCTCATGCAATTGCAACTGCTCGCCCAGCATTTCGAGGAGGGTCGTGTCGTTATCAACAATGAGGATTCGTTTGCCGACGGTCATGGTTTTCCCATCAACTGTTTTATTTTTCCCGCTCGTATGAGAAAGATACATCTTATTAGCATAAGATAGTATATGAACGCCGGGTATTCACGGTTGGCAACCCTCCTGTGAACGGAAAAAATGTCGATATTATAAGGTCATGAACGAAAATCCCTTCGAGCTGATTTCGATGCCCGCCTCCAGGGAGCCGGTTTCCCTGCTCGCCGTCGACCGCGCCGTTTCGGAACTGAGGCGCGGGCGTTTCGTTGTCGTCGGCGGCGGCGTCGCGGTCTTGGTTCAGGCCGCCGAGGGTATCACTCCCGAAACCTTGCTCGACCTTCGTCTGGTCAGCCACCAGCAGCCCATCCTGGCTATCACCGCCCGTCGCGCCGCGGTTTTGGGGCTCGCCGAAACGGTGGGAAAGGTGGTTACCCTGGCCGCCGGCGACCGTTTGTCGGCGGACCTGATCCAAAATATCGCCGATCCGCTATCCGAAAATCCCCTGCCTGAAGAGGTCAAGAAGGCCCTGACCGTCACCGTCAAGGAAACGCCGACCTATGACTGCGAAAGCGCCGCCGTAGCTTTGATGAAATTGGCCCGGCTGTTGCCGTCGGCGGTGACGGCGGAAATCGCCGACCCCACGGCGGATGATTTGGCGGCCTGGACCGCGCGTCATGATTTTCTGTTGGTCGACGCCGGCGACATCTTTCAATACGACGGCACCGCGGCCAGGACCCTTCGCGCCGTCAGTTCCGCCCGTGTGCCCCTGCCTGGCGCGCAACAGACCAGGATCATTGCGTTCAGGCCCCTGGACGGCGGTTTGGAGCATCTGGCGATCGTTATCGGCGAGCCCGACAAGGAGGCGCCGGTCTTGACCCGGTTGCATTCGGAATGTTTTACCGGCGACCTGTTGGGGAGTCTCCGGTGCGACTGCGGTGATCAGCTTCAAGGCGCGGTCAAGGAAATTACCGCCGACGGTACCGGAGTCCTTTTGTACCTGGCGCAGGAAGGCCGTGGCATCGGCCTGGTCAACAAACTCCGGGCATACGAGCTTCAGGACCGCGGGTTCGACACCATGGACGCCAACGAGCAACTGGGATTCGATGCCGACGAGCGGGTTTATCTGCCGGCTGCCCGAATCCTGCATTTGCTAGGCTTCGACCGGGTGCGGTTGATGACCAACAACCCGGGCAAGGTCTCCGCGCTCGCCAATTGCGGTATCGTCGTCGAGGAACGGGTGGCGCACGCTTTTCCCTCCAACAAGCACAACGAAACCTATCTCCGCACCAAGGCCGCCCGTGGCGGCCACGTGTTCTAGCGCTCTAACCCCCTCGGCCTCCCCCGGCTTCCCTCGGCCTCCCCCGGCCCCTTTCATTCGTCTCATCCGGGGCCCGAATTCCACGGTATTTATTGCCGGGAACGCCCGTTTTAGGACTTAAAATTCGCCTCTAACCTATTGATTTAAAAATATTACCGTTCTGGCACGGCAATTGCGTTGCCTAGAGAAACACAAGAACGGGAAAAAATCATGGATTCGATCATTGAAAGCGCCACCCCGTGGCGCACCACAACGGAATTGGCGGTGGCGTCTACCGCCGCCCCCGAAAAGGAAGCCCCCAACGCCGGCGACGTCGATGACGATGAAGGTTTTAAACTTTTCGGCAACGACGGGTTTACGTTCCTCGACTTCCTGGACATCATCAATCCCCTTCAACACTTTCCGGTCATCGGAACCCTGTACCGGGAATTGACCGGTGACACCCTCGATCCGGGATCGCGCGTCCTCGGCGGCACGCTTTTCCTTGGGCCCGTTGGGACGGTCGTTTCGCTCGCCAATGTGCTGGTCGACGACGCCACCGGCAGAGATATGGGCGAACACGTGATGTCCTTTTTCGAAAACGAGGAACCGGACGCACCCGGCGCCGAACCGGCCAAGGAAAAGGTCGTCGCCGACATCGGCGCCCGGGCCGGTTTTGTCCAGCCTGAAACGTCACCGGCATTCCAGCCCCCCGGAGCCCCCGGAGCCATAGACCCGGTGACCGCCTGGGCAAGGTCGGAAGTCGCTTTTCGCCATTCCGCCGTTGGCGGGGGCCGGTTTATGCCTGCAGGCGAAACTGAAAGTATCGAAGGCGCCCTCCCCGCCCGTGAAAAGGCCGCCGCACCCAAGCCGGTGACCACCGGCGCCCTGGCGCCGGAAGCGCCGGCGCCCGGTTGGCAGGGGGTTTCCCCCTATGCGCCCGTCCAGTCAGCCCCGGACGCCCCGGCCACTTCATCGTTCGCCCGGCCCATCGCCCTCGACGGCCCAGTGGTCGGTATCAATGCCCTGGCGGCCCTAAGGCAGGACCTGAAGGCGGGCGGCGTCAAGAAGACCGCCGAAGCCACCATCACCATCCGCGAATCCCGGCAAAGAGCCGCCTTGTTCGCGGCTTCCGCCTATGGCCCGCGACTGCCGGCCAACGAAACCAGAAAAACCGGGGCGGCGCCCGATACGCCCCTCGAAACGCCCCTTGAAACGCCCCCGGGGGCCGTGGCGCCGTTAGGCGGTTGGTTTTCCGGGACCATGTTGACGGCCTACGGGAAATACCAGAACAGCGCCAACCTTACCGGCCAAGAGCGTCCCGTCGCCATTGATATGATGCGATAGCTTTCAGTTATCCGGCTTCCAAAACCGTTATAATCGCCGCCATGGAGATCTTGGTCTGGCCCCCCGGACACTTGTCCTGGAACGCAAACGCGATGCGCTGCGCCCTTGGCCGCGGCGGCATCGGCGGCGATAAAAAAGAAGGTGACGGGGTGACACCCCTGGGTTGTTTTCCGCTGCGCCGGGTCATGTACCGGGCGGACCGGATGCAGGCCCCGAAGACGGGGCTCGAAGTCCGGGCGTTGGGCCCCGACGACGGCTGGTGCGACGATCCTCGAGAGGATTCATATAATCGCCTGATCTCGCTTCCTTTTTCGGGCAGCTACGAAACCCTTTGGCGTCAGGACCACGTTTACGACGTCATCGTCGAGCTTGGTTACAACGACGATCCGGTCAGGTCCGGCCTCGGCAGCGCCATATTCCTGCATGTCGCCCAACCCGATTATCGGCCGACGGAAGGGTGCGTCGCTCTCGGACTTGAGGATCTGTTGGTTCTGCTGGAGCCATGCGACGAAACGGCAAGGCTCACCGTTACCCTTCGGCCGCCTTCGCCATGTTAGAAGGCCTTTCCCCGAAAACGCCGGTGCCGACCCGGACATGGGTTGCGCCGAGGCGGATTGCTGTCTCGAAGTCTCCGCTCATGCCCATGCTCAATTCCTGCAAGCCGTTGCGGGCGGCGATTTCCCCCAACAACGCGAAATGAAGCGAGGGTTCCTGGTCAAGGGGCGGGATGCACATCAGGCCCCGGAGCGCCGGGCCGAGAATGTCATGGCATTCGGCGATGAAGGAATCGGCGGTTTCGGGCAGGATGCCGCCTTTTTGGGGTTCCTCGCCGGTGTTGACCTGAATGAAGCATTGAGGCCGGCGGCCGCTTTTGCTTATTTCATCGGCGAGCGCGCGGGCAAGCTTCGGGCGGTCGATGGTTTGAATGACATCGCAGAGGGCAACGGCACGGTGCACCTTATTTCGCTGCAAGGCGCCGACAAGATGCAACACGGCATTGGGAAATTCGTCTTTCAGGGCCGGCCATTTTTCTTCGGCCTCCTGGACCCTGTTTTCACCAAACACCCGGTGGCCGGCGATCAGCGCTTGGTGGGCCGCCGATGCCGGATGGGCCTTGGAAATCGCCACCAGGGTAATCGAATCCGGGGCGCGTCCGGCAGCCTCGGCGGCCCCGGCCATGCGGGCTCCGATGGCCGAAAGGTTTTTCCGGATATCGGTTTCCTGGGTCATTTAAGCGGCCGCGTGGTTAAAAGATTGCGCCGGCGCCATCGAGGCGGCGGTCAATGAGGGTAACAGACTCGATGGGCAGGCTCAATTTGCCTCCAGACGGTCTACCCGACACCATATTGATGACCGATGAGAAGCGATTGGCGGACCCGGTTCCGCTCATCGGCGGCCTGCCCACCAACAGCGCCGTCATCTTCCGCCATTACGGAGCGCCGGACCGGGAGAATTTAGCGATTCGGCTGACGGCGGCGGCCAGAAAGCACGGCGTTAAGGTCCTGATCGCCGCCGACGCCCGGCTTGCCCTCAAGGTCGGGGCCGACGGCCTGCACCTGCCGGAGGCCCTGGCCACCCGGGGGCCAGGGGTATGGCGATTATGGCGGCGGCCGGATTGGCTGGTGACGGCGGCGGCCCATTCACCGGGGGCGCTCTACCGGGCCGAGCGAGCGGGGGCCGATGCGGTCTTGCTGGCGCCGGTATTTCCGACCGAATCGCATCCGCAAACACGCCCGCTCGGGACTTTGCGGTTTTCCGTCTGGTGCCGGCAAAGCCCGATCCCGGTCTATGCCCTGGGCGGCGTAAGCCCCGTAAACCTACGCCGTTTTAAGGACTCGGGTACCCGGGGTTTCGCCGGAATCAGCGGATTTCTCGATATCGCTTAGCAGCGGATTTATCTAATTATATGAACCAGGTATGGATGCGGGACCGAATATATTATAATAAATGACATCCGAAAAAGGAACGCCGTCCGAAAAGGACAATGGTTTGAAGATGAAACGAATTGCCGAAACCCTTTCCCGACTGAGCCTGGCCGGTTCATTGTGTATCGGCGGCCTGTTGCTGTCGGCCTGCGCTTCCGAAGAAATCACCAAGGAAGATTTCGAGGGCTCCGCCGGTCCCCCCGAGGAGCTGGAAATCGAGGATATCGATTTCTCCAAAAGAAAAACCATTTTTGGGGAGGGCGGTCTTAATTTATTCGGCGACAGCGAACCCAAAAACACCGGGGGGGCGTTGGGGGTCAACAGTTACCTGTGGCGGGCGTCGTTGGATACTGTTTCGTTCATGCCCGTTAATTCCGCGGATCCCTTCGGCGGCGTGATTATCACCGATTGGCACTCCTCGACGGAGGCCCCGAGCGAACGCTTCAAGCTCAATGTCTATATCCTTGGCCGCGCGCTTAGGGCCGACGGCGTCCGGGTGGCCGTTTTCCGGCAGGTACAGGACCGCCGCGGGGCCTGGAAGGATGCCGGGGTCCCTGAGGAAACTAGAATCAAGATCGAAGACGCCATTTTGTTCCGGGCACGGCAATTGCGGAATCAAACCTTACAAAAATAACTTAACGTCTATTTTCCAAGTCATAATATGAGGTGATACGGAACCGGACGGCCACTCCGAAGAATATGGAGAGCCGTCGTATGGGGTCCCTATGATAGATTCTATCCACTAGGGCGCTTTCAACCAGCCGGGCCAGCCAATCAAAATGTCCAGGTACAATTTCAAGCAAGCGGAAGCGAAATGGCAGTCGGTCTGGGAAGACCGGGGATGCTTCGCCGTCAGCGAAGACGCAGACAAACCGAAATACTACGTGCTTGAGATGTTTCCCTATCCCTCGGGGCGCATTCATATGGGGCACGTGCGCAATTACACCTTGGGCGATGTGGTCGCCCGCTACAAGCGCGCCCGGGGTTTCAATGTGCTGCACCCCATGGGCTGGGACGCTTTTGGGCTGCCGGCGGAAAACGCGGCCAGGGAAAACAAGGTCCATCCCGCCCCGTGGACGGAACAGAACATCGCCACCATGCGAAAGCAGCTCAAGGCCATGGGTCTTTCCTATGACTGGTCGCGCGAAATCGCCACTTGCGATCCGGACTACTACCGCCAAGAACAGAAGATGTTTCTGGATTTCCTTGAACAGGGACTGGTTTACCGCAAGGAATCCTGGGTCAACTGGGATCCGGTGGAAAACACCGTGCTCGCTAATGAGCAGGTCATCGACGGCAAGGGTTGGAGGTCCGGCGCCAATGTGGAAAATCGTTTTTTATCACAGTGGTTTATGAATATCACGGCGTTCTCCGAAGAGCTCCTTCAAGACCTCGAAACGCTGGATCGTTGGCCCGGCCGGGTTCGCCTGATGCAGGAAAAATGGATCGGCCGGTCCGATGGCGCCTATATGTTTTTCGATTTCGACGGACGGAACGGAGGCCAGGGTGGTCGGTTGGAAGTCTTCACCACCCGTCCAGATACCATTTTCGGCGCCTCGTTTTGCGCTATCGCCGCAAACCACCCGCTTTCCCAGGACCTGTCGGAGGATGACGCCAATCTTCGGGCGTTCATTACCGAATGCGGCAGCGCCGGAACCAGCGAGGCGGCCATCGAAACGGCGGAAAAAGTCGGTTACGACACCGGTATCCAGGTTCGTCATCCCTTCGATGACAAAAGGACGCTTCCCCTGTACGTGGCCAATTTCGTCCTCATGGAATACGGAACCGGCGCCATTTTCGGCTGCCCGGCCCACGATCAGCGTGATCTGGAGTTCGCCCGTAAATACGGCCTTGACGTCATTCCCGTCGTCGCACCCCAGGAAACCGACGCCGAAAGTTTCGTCATCGGGGACGAAGCCTTCACCGACGACGGGGTGTTGATCAATTCGGCGTTTCTCGACGGGCTTGGCGTCGAGGAAGCGAAGTCGGCCATCATCGAGAGGTTGGATGCCGCCGACGCCGGTCGTCCGGGGGTCAATTACCGGCTTCGCGACTGGGGCATATCGCGGCAACGTTATTGGGGTTGCCCGATTCCGGTGATCCATTGCGTCGATTGCGGCATTGTCCCGGTGCCCGAGGGCGACCTGCCGGTCGTTTTGCCCGAAGACGCAGACTTGGACGCGTCGGGCAACCCGCTGGACAACCACCCGACCTGGAAAGACGCCGGCTGTCCGGCCTGCGGCAAACCGGCCCGCAGGGAAACCGATACCTTCGATACTTTTTTTGAATCATCCTGGTATTTCGCCAGGTTCTGCTCCCCCCACGCCGATACCGCCTTTACCCGCGAGGCCGCCGATTACTGGTTGCCCGTCGATCAATATATCGGCGGCATCGAACACGCGGTTCTGCATCTCCTCTATTCCCGGTTTTTTACCCGAGCCCTGAAACAGTGCGGATACTTAGGCATCAAAGAACCTTTCGAGGGGCTTTTGACGCAGGGAATGGTCTGCCACGAAACCTATCGGGACGAAAACGGCAAATGGCTTTATCCCGACGAGGTCGAAATAACCGGCTACAAATCCGCCCGCGCTCTTGAAGGCGCCCAAGGCGGCTCCGCCGTTACGGTCGGGCGATCGGAAAAAATGAGCAAGTCGCGCAAAAACGTCGTCGATCCGGAATCCATCATCGAAACCTATGGGGCCGATACGGCGCGCCTTTTCATGCTGTCGGACAGCCCGCCCGACCGCGACTTGGATTGGACGGAGGCCGGCATCGAAGGCGCCTGGCGGTACGTGAACCGGTTATGGCGCATGGTTAATCAGGCCCCGGCCCCCCCCGGAACTTTCTTGGCGGCTATCGGGGTTACAAGACCGGACGCCCTTGGAGAGCATTCGCAGGCGGTTCTCAAGATCATCCACAGGACGATCGTTGCGGTTTCCGACGATTTGGATAAATTTCACTTCAACAGGGCGGTGGCGCGAATCCGCGAACTGACGAATGAACTCGAGGATTTAAGCCCCGAAGAAGAGGGCGCCGATTGGGTGATGCGTCAAGGCCTGGAGACCGCCGTTTATTTAATCGGGCCCATGATGCCCCACCTGGCGGAAGAATTATGGCATAGTCTTGGCCACCAAACGCTACTGGCAGATACGCCGTGGCCCGAAGCCGAAGCGGATCAGCTTGTCGAGAAAAACGTCACCGTCGCCGTTCAGGTGAACGGAAAATTGCGGGGAACACTGGATTTGCCCAAGGACAGCGACGACCAAACGGCTGAAACGGCGGCTCTGGCCTTGGAAAACGTATCGGCGGCGATTGCCGGGAAACCGATTCGCAAGGTTATTATCGTGCCCAATCGGATCATCAATGTGGTCGTTTAGAATAATTTTCCTTTTGGCCGCCTTAGGCTTCCTGGGAGGGTGTGGTTTCCAGCCCCTTTACGGCAAGAGCTTCAATGCCTATGCGCCGGTAGAGTTCGCCGCAATTAAGGTTAAACCTATTCGTGACCGGATAGGCCAGCAGCTTCATAACCACCTGTTGTTCCTGCTCAACCCCGGCGGCAGACCCAAAAAACCACGCTATGTCTTGGCGGCAACGGTGTCGGAGAGCATTGCTTCGCTGGGTGTGCGAAAAAGCGCCTTTGCCACCCGGGCCAATCTTACCCTCAGGGTCAAATACCAGCTTTCGCCGATTTCCGGCGGAGAGACTATTCTATCGGGCAATGAAGCAATCATCGTCAGTTACAATATTCTCGATTCCGATTTTGCCATCCTGATGGTCGAAAAAGACGCCCGGGCCCGGGCCGTTCGTCAATTGGCTCAGGCCATCCGCATCCATTTGGCAACCCAGTTCACCGTCCGCACACCAAAGAAGAACTCGAAAAAAAAGGAACAATCCCGACGGTGAAGATTTCCGGCTCACGAATTAACCAATTTCTTCGCCAACCCGACCCCA
>PTLK01000229.1 GCA_002938075.1 Alphaproteobacteria bacterium MarineAlpha3_Bin3 | reverse complement strand
TTCGAGGCCCACAACAACTTAGGCAACGTTCTGATGGAACAGGACCAACTCGAAGCCGCCGCCGCCAGCTACGCCACGGCCATCGGCCTGAAGCCGGACGACCCCGGCGCGCACAAGAACCTCGGCATCATCAGCCTGTTGCAGGGAGATTTCGAGACTGGCTGGCCGGAATATTCGTGGCGGCGGCTCGAGGATGACCCGGTCTTCAAGGTGCGCAACTACAAGCCGCCCTTCTGGGACGGCGAAGACCTGACCGGCAAGACCATCTTCGTCTATCCGGAACAGGGGCTGGGCGATATTATTCAATTCGTGCGTTACCTGCCGATGCTGCGGCAACGGGGCGGGCGCGTGGCGTTCGACATACCACTGCCGATGGCGCGCTTGATGTGGGACCTGGATGGCATCGACGTTTCACTCAAAGACGGCGATACGTTGCCGCCGTTCGACTACCATATCCCATTGCTGGAACTGCCCAAGTTGCTCGGAACCACCCTGGACACCATCCCCGCTGCCAAGGCCTACCTGCACGCCGATAAGAATCTGGTGGAGGCCTGGGGCGAACGGCTGGGCCCGAAGGAGGAATTCCGCATCGGCCTGGTGTGGGGCGGCAGCCCGGATCATTTGAAAGACCGCGACCGGTCCATCGAGCCCGAGTTGTTCCGACCCCTGGTCGAAACGCCGGGGGTTTCGGCCTTGAGTCTTATGGTCGGGCGCGACGGCGAAGCCGGCCGGGTGTTCGGCGACGTCGTGACCGACCTGGCGCCGGACCTGGGGGATTTCGCCGATACGGCGGCGGCCATCGCCAATATGGACCTGGTGATTTCCGTCGATACCGCCGTCGCGCATTTGGCTGGCGCGCTGGGAACAATGGTGTGGACGTTGTTGCCGTTCAATTCCGACTGGCGCTGGATGCTGGGCCGCGACGACAGCCCCTGGTATCCGTCCATGCGGCTGTTCCGGCAGGAAAAACGCGAGGACTGGGAAGGCGTCATCGAACGCGTCGCCGCCGAACTGGCCGATCTGGCGAAGGACGGCCCGAACGCGGGGTAGGCTTCCCCGGAGACAGGACGGGACAAGAGGTTCCGGACAGGGGGGGAACTGGATAAACCCCAGATTTGCCATCGAAACATTATATGGTATGTGCCCCTGCCTTCGTTGAAGGGAGGAGTACGGGCTCAGGCAATGAGGTCGATGATCCTATTGGTCTCGGGGTCAAGGTCCACCCCGCCCAGAACCTTGCGCAGTTCATTGCGCGCCGTTTCCACCCCGTTGACCAGTTTGGCGTTGAAGTTGTTCTGGAATGCCCGGACGCTATCGGTGGCTTGCAGTTCGATGACCGAGGCGGCCGTCGAGGAATCAAAAAGGCTGAAGAAACTGGCAAGGTTGAGGTCCCGCTGCCCTGAAATCAGACGGACCGATTTCAGGGCGCTCTCAAAACGGGCCAGTTCCCGGTCGATGGTCGTCTTTGCCGCCCGCAGGTCCTCGAACGCACGGCTCCGCCCGGCGGCGGTGGCGAAGCCGTCGTAAAGAAAGGAATCGAGAACCCCCAAGCCGTCCCGGGTCACCGTGCCGGTGAAGGTTTTGGCGGCGGTGGTTCCCGGGAAGATGGTGACCGTCACCTTGTCCGGGTCAAACTTGTCGATGCTGTCGAGACGGACATCCCTGGAAATGGCCACAAAATTTGCGGGCAGGGGGGCCGTGAAGGGTTCCTTCAACGGGTCCACCTGCCTGAGGACGCGGGCTTCGTGGTCGGAAAAGATAAAGGTTCGGTTTTTTTCCGTGATGGTGAAATCGGTGCCGAACGCAGTCCCGGTTTCCGTGATGGTGAACCCTGTCCCGAGCTCGGCCCCGGACAGGGTCACGACGCGGCCGTCTTTGATCGTGAGAAATGCGAAATTCGTATTGCTGGAACTGTTCAGAAGGTTGGGGTCATCGGATGTTTGTTCCGCCACCCCCGACAGTTGGGCCAGAGTGATGTCGAAATGGACGGCGTTATCGCCGGAGCCGAAACGGTCGGCCTTGGAAACCTCGGCGGTCAGGCTATCGGCCAGACGACGGATGGTCTTGATGCGGTCAACGGCGTTCGACAGAAACGAAATGATCTTCGTAAGTTCGGGGTTCGATGTGCGCGGCTTGTTGGTGCGCTGGTTGACGATCTCGATTTTCGTCTGCTGCCCGGACCGGATGATCTGCTCCTGCCGGGCAAGGCTGGACGACCCGACGGCGGCCGAGTTCAGAATCCTGTTTGCATTGGCGATATCAAACGAACCGGGACTAAGAAGCGATTCAACCATACGGAATGGGCGTCCTTTTCAGTGACGGGCTCCCACTGCGAACGCTCTTCTAGCATCTCCGGGTGCGGAAAGATTGATTATACCCAAATTCCATGATCCGGGGCAATTCGGGCTCGGTTTGAAGGGGTGAAAACGGAGATTCCCGCCACCCCTGATGATAAACCTCGGACATTTTAACCTTTGGGATTTTCACCAAAAAAAGACCGGATTTATCCGGCCTTTTTTTGTGCTCTTGAGGGAAGGGAGGATTCGTCTTTACGAATTCCGTCCCAGGAAGTTGATCAGGCTCAACTGACGAATGCGGGCGAAGGCCTGGAACGAGGCATCCAGCGCCAATTGCTGGTTCAGCAGGAGGGTGATGACTTCCGTCAGATCGATGTTTTCCAATTTCGAGACACTGCCGTCCAGGAAACTGATTAAATCCGCATGCAGCGTGTTGGTGGCATCGATCAGGACACGATCGAATCCCAAGTCCTGCTCGATCTGTTCGATATTGCTGCTCAGTTCGAGGCCAAAGGGCGGGGTGCCGCCGGGGGGGGCGCGATCCAGGGCGCTGTTCAACAGGAACAGGATCTTTTCGATCCGGTCCGTGTTCTGGTCCAGCCCGCCTTCGGTCTGGAACACCCCCTGCAGGGTGATCTTCATGGCCCGGATGGCCTTTTCAAACCCGGGGTCGACGGCGTTGAGGTCGTATTCAAAATCCCGTTTGGAATCGACCCGGTGGGTCATCGCGACCTGATCGCCC
>PTLK01000228.1 GCA_002938075.1 Alphaproteobacteria bacterium MarineAlpha3_Bin3 | reverse complement strand
GACTTGCCGAAGCCCATGGCCTTGCCGCCGCCGGACTGCATCTGGCGCATGAAGAATATCCACACCCCGATCAGCAACAGCATCGGGAACCAGGAAATGAGGATCGAAAACAAGGTCGGCGAATCGTCGTCGTAGGGAAGGGCGCTGATGCGTACCCCGTACTTAGTCAGGATCGGCACCAGATTGGCGTTGTCCGGGGCATAGGTGGAAAAGTTGCGTCCGTCACGGTAATGACCGGTGATGCCGGATCCCTGAAGGGTGACATCGCGGATGTCACCGGCTTCGACGGAGGTCAGGAAGTCGGAAAACGCCAACGGCAATTCCTGGCCGCGCTGCGCCGTCCCCTGGAAGAGGTTGAACAAGGCAAACACCAAAAACGCGATGACCAGCCACAGCGCAATATTTCGACTGAATTTCAAGTTTCACTCCTCCTGGGAGCGCCAAAAAACGCGGTGGCGAAAAGCTTTTCCGCCGTTTCTGCCCTAATGAGATAGTATGTCAGGTACCGAACGCAAGAAAAACCCCACACTTGACAGGGCCTGGGGCGGACAAAACCGGATTTCCGCCAATTCAGGGCCCGCTTCCGGGCCCCTCGCGGAATCCGAAGGGTTTTTGACATCAATATCTTGCCGGCGATCAAAGCCCAGGTGCGGGACCGCGAGAACGCCGTCCTCGTCGAACAAGGCCGGCAGGCTGTCCCGGGCCGGGCCGGGAACGGGGCCGGCCCGCAGGTCGGGACGAATGCGGATGATTTCCGACCATCCCCGGGAACCCAGACTGGCGAGCCGGAGGTCGGCTTCCGCCCCCATTTTGAAGTCACCAAAACGGATCAAGAAACGGCCATCCCATGCCAGCCGTTGTCCGGGGTGGACAGACATTGAATCGGGGAGCCCCCGGGCTTCCCGGCAGATAAGGAACTTCCCACCTTCGGAAATGATACGGCAGCCTCCCAGCGTCCCGGCGAATGGGGAAGCGGAGGCGCGGGCCGGCCCGGCGGGGTTGGCGGCAGCGCTAAACATTTCCCCATGAAGGCGCTCCAGCTTAACAAGCCGGGGTCCGTGCTGGCGTCCGCCGATGGCCGCAATGACCCTGGATAAAGCCCTCAGGGAAACCTCTTCCGGGGCGTGCTCGAGCCGGGCGCGGTCAAGATGCGCGAACCCCGCCGGATGCATCCGGGCAGAGCAGGCCAGAACCTGCGAAGCCGCCGCCTCTAGCGCTGCCCGGGCGCGCCCGAAACGGTGCGCCGTCCGGGCCAGCGCCTCTGTGCGGATGTCGGCGGCTTTCATAGCCTGGCGGACGCGGATACGGGCGAATTTGACGTCCCGGTTGGATGGGTCTTCGATCCACGCTTGGCACTCGGCCCCGAGGGTCGCCACCAGGACCGTTTTCGGCACCTCTAAAAACGGCCGCAGCAGCCGGACATCGGGAGTTTCCCGGATCGCCGACATCGATGCTAGCCCGTCGGCGCCGCTGCCGGCGCCGAGCCGGAGAAGCAAGGTTTCGGCCTGATCGTCCCTGGTGTGGGCCAACAATAGATGCAAAACGCCGGCTTCCCGGCACCAGGAACTCATCAAATCATAACGCGCCCGTCTTGCCGCCGCCTGTACCCCCGTCAGGGGCTTGGGCCCCGTCCAGGAAAGGATTCGATGATCGATGGATAGAGCATCCAGCCACAGGCCGAGGCGCCGGGCTTCCTCACCCGCCTCGGGGCGCAGGCCGTGGTCGACGGTCAAGGCGGTGATGTCTCCTCGCCGGCGTTCGGCCCAACGGTTTGCCAAAACCGTCAGGCAAAGGCTGTCGGCGCCGCCGGAAACGGCAACCGCCACACGCGGCCGGGCCTCGAAGGGCCCGAGCCCGTCCATCATCCTGTCGAAGGCGTCATCGGAAAGGGGGGCCGTCTCATCACCGGGGCTGTCACCGGGCTGAAACGGGTCGGCGGCCATCAGGAACAGCCGTTTTTCTGTTTCTCGCGGGTGACGGTGTTCTTGACTCCCGCCGGGGCATCCGGGAAATCCTTGAGCAATTTATCGAACGCCGCGCAGGCTTCGCGTTTCTTATCGAGCCCGCCCAGCGACATGCCGAGCTTCAACAGGGAATCCGGCGCCTTCGGTCCTTTCGGGTCGGCCTGAAAGCCTTCCAGGAACACCTCCGCCGCCTGCACATAGGCGGCACGAACGTAAAAGGTTTCACCCAGCCAATACCGGGCGTTGCTGGCCAACGCTTCCTTTGGATGGAGCTTGACGAATTCCTGCAACGCCAATTCCGCCTTGTCGTAATTGGCCTGGCGCAGAAGACCGAAGGCATAGTTGTATTGCTCCTTCGCCGTCCCTGGCGGCAGGACGATTGTCGCCGCCGAGGCGGTTGGCGCCGGGGCCGGTTGTGCCGGAGCCGCCTGAGCCGCCGGTGCGGTTTTCGCCGCCGCCGGGGCGGATTTTTGCCCCAGTCTCTTTTGCGTGGCGGGCGGCGTCACGACGGACTGGGAGTTTTGAGAAATTGTCCCCAGGGTGGTCGGCGGGATGGCGAAGCCGCCCGCTTGCCCGGGGATGATCTTTTGCACCGGCGGTGGCGCCGGCGCGGCGCTAAGCCGGGGCGGTGCCGCGGTCCGGGCGCCTGAAACCGCGCCGGGTTGGCCTTGGGTGCGGCCTTCGAGGACGCTTAAGCGGTAATCCATGTCGCTGACCAGCTTATCGAGGCGTTTTCCGATCTCGCGGATTTGAAAGCCGAACTGCTCCATGGACCCGGTGGCCGAGCGCAGGTCATTTTCCAGCGCCGAGAGACGGACCTCCATGCGGGCCAAACCGGGGTTGCCTTCCCAATCGGCGGTGGCGCCACGGGGGCCTGCCTTGGGAACTGCCGGAACGGGTTTGGCGCCGCTTACGGGCGGCGTCACGGGCCGGCCTCGGGAAAGCGAAAGGTTGAGCGTCCGGATATCCCTTTCCAGGCGCTCCATCCGGTCCAGCACCACCCTCAGGTCGTCGGTGTTTTGCGCACCAACGGACGTCGACAAGGCCACGCCTAACACCAACACGGCGACAAGCGTCCCGCCCGTCCAAAGGCAGACTCTTT
>PTLK01000227.1 GCA_002938075.1 Alphaproteobacteria bacterium MarineAlpha3_Bin3 | reverse complement strand
CGCAGCAATATGGAGCTTTACCACCTCGACCTCTTCGTCGCCGATCTTTTCCGCCTTTTCGATCAACCGGCAAAGTTCGGTGGCGATCGCCGTCATCAGGTCATAACCGAACGTGCCTCCTTGGCCCTTGATGTCGTGGGAAATTTCGAAAACCGCTTCCATTTCCTCTTTCCGGTCGCCCGTCGCCACTTCCAGTTTCGCATAGGCTTGGCCGATTTTCTTGAGATCCTCGGCGACCCAGTCCAGGTAACTGTCGGTCATGTCGGCAATAACCTGTTCGGCCCTCTCAAGGGCTTTCAAGTCAACGGCCCCGGCGCCTCCGGTGCCGACCTTTTTCTTTAAGTTATTGGGCGGGTTGATGATTTCAAGTTTGTCGTCGACCATGGGCCACGTCCCCTTTTTCGCCTGCCAAAGACGGACCCTTCCTTGATGGGGGTCCGATTTTTCCAGAGCCTATAGGGATTGTCGGGACAATCACAAGCTGAAAACCCTCACGATTCCCTGACAAAAGGGATAGGTCTTTAGAAATATAAAATGACAAGAATAAGGAATTGAATGACTGTTTGGGGGCAATTCTATTTTGCCTGGCGGCGTTCGGGGCCCCTGTAATTCGGATCCTGGCGGCGGCGGTCGGGTCCGAAATAATCCTCGGTGCGGATAAAGGACCGGGGGTGTTCGATAATCCTTTTGATCTTTGCGTTCAATTTTGTCGCCTAGACCGGCTTAGCCATGAACTCATGCACGCCGGCATCCCGCGGCTGCTCGTTGGCGCTTGGCTCGGAATGGGCGGTGAGCATAATGATGGGAACATAACGGTTGGGGCTGGTGTCGTTGTTGCGAATCATTTTGATGAATTCTATGCCGTCCAGGGGCTCCATTCTAAGGTCGCAAATGACGATATCGGCGTCGAAATCATAAAGTTTCCCGAATCCCTTATCGACCGAATCCACCGTCGTCGTATCCTTGGCCCCCAAGGAAGACAGAATCGTCGACATCAGATGACGCATGTTGGCATTGTCATCGACGAACAGAAATTTCAGGTTTTCAATGTTGTAATCCGCCATCGGCGGCACCCCCTGGCCCAAAGCGGCGACATCATATCCAACCCCCATCGGCAGAGTGAGTCCTAATCCGAGCGATTTGGGTTGTGAATACTAAAGCAAACCCAGGCCCTTCAGCTCCGCCGCCATCTCCGCCGGAACATCCCCATCGGCTTCGTCAAAGAGACCGGCATCCGGCGGCGCGTCCTCGGGCGCCAAGTAGCGCCACCCCTGAAAGGCGCGGAAACCGCGAAGTTCGGTCCTGACCAGTTTTGGGTCAAGCACCAGGGCGCAGGCGGGACGGCCATCGGCCCTTTCGGCGGGACGCAGCGCGGTGACAGCCTGACGGACGCGGATGAATCCCCTGATGACCCAATAGATGGAACCGCCGTCCAGTATTTTGGACGCCTGTTTGGGGGTATTCCGGGTCACGTGTTTCAGTTCCGCCGCCTCCCCCCGGCGCCGGGCCTCGGCCACCCGTCCAGCTTGAAGCCGTGCCAAGTGCCCGATGTCGTCAACGCCGACGCACAGTTTGATCAAGTGGACGGTCATCGGCCGGCCCTTGCCGAAAGGGCGCGGGCCACCTTGGAGGCGGTGAGGCGGCCGAGTTGACTGCATACGAATTGTCCGGCCGCCGCCAGCGACTCCAGGTCGACACCGGTTTCGATGTCCAGTCCGTTAAGCATGTAGAGCACGTCTTCGGAGGCGACGTTGCCAGTGGCGCCGTTGGCATAAGGGCAACCGCCGAGCCCGGCGACGGCGCCGTCGATGACGGCGACGCCTTTTTCAAGAACCGCCAGGATATTGGCCAACCCCTGCCCATAGGTATCATGGAAATGGGCCGCCAGCCTTTCAACGGGCACCGCTTCCGCAACCGTGTCGATCAACCTCTGGGCGGCGGCCGGGGTGCCCTGGCCGATGGTATCGCCGAGGGAAATCTCGTCGCAGCCCATTTCCATCAATTCCTTCGCCACCCAGGCAACGGCTTGCGGCTCGATCTCCCCTTTATAAGGGCAGCCGAGCACGCACGAAACATAGCCGCGCACCGCAATCCCTTCCGCTTTGGCGGCCTCGCATACGGGGCGGACCCTGTTCAGGCTTTCGGCGATGGAACAATTGACGTTGTTTCGCGAAAACGTCTCGGACGCCGCCGCTAAAACGGCGATTTCCTTCGCCCCGGCGGAACGGGCCGCTTCGAACCCCTGCATGTTGGGCACCAAAACCCCGTAGCGGACGCCGTCCCGAACCGCGAGGCCGGCCATGACGTCCGCCGTATCGGCCATCTGTGGCACCCATTTCGGCGATACGAAGCTGCCGACCTCGATGGACTGAAGTCCGCTGCCGGCGAGACGGTCGATCAATTCGATCTTGACCGCCGTGGAAACGGTTTCGGGCTCGTTTTGCAGGCCATCCCGGGGGCCGACCTCGACTAATTTGACCTTTGCGGGAAGGCGCATTTTCCCTTTATCCAACATGATTTTGCCAGCCCCCACCCTAAAGCGCCGGGAACGGTCCGGGAATAGGAACTTCTGCTGGGCGGTGGATAAAGCGCCCCTGGAAAGAGGGCGCTTCGAAATTATATCGAGGCCTGCCGCCGTATGGTTCGGTTTTGGCGGTTACTTCCTGGCCCAGCCGGGCTTGCGCTTTTCCAGGAACGCCGCCACGCCTTCACGGCCTTCGTCGGACACCCGGATGCGCGCGATCCGGGCCGCGGCGGCGGCGATCAGGCGGTCATCGACGGGACGGTTGGCGACCCCGGCGATCTGGTCCTTGGTTTCGGCCATGGCGGCCGGGCCGTTGGCCAGCAGGGCCTCGACCATGGCGTCGACCGCCGCCTGTAAATCCTCCGCCGCAGTTACTTCGTGCACCAGGCCGATGCGTTTGGCCTCGATGGCGTCGAAGGTCTCGGCTCCGAGCGCATACCGGCGGGCCTGGCGTTCGCCGATGACGGCGACCACATAGGGCGATATCACCGACGGGATCAGGCCCAGCTTGACTTCGGAGATGGAAAATTGGGCCGCTTCCGAG
>PTLK01000226.1 GCA_002938075.1 Alphaproteobacteria bacterium MarineAlpha3_Bin3 | reverse complement strand
GTCGTCATGGCGGCCATCAGGATCATGTTGGCGTATTCGCCGAGGAAGAACAGCGCGAACGTCATCGCCGAATACTCGACGTTGTAACCAGCCACCAGTTCGGCCTCGGCTTCCGGCATGTCGAAGGGATGGCGGTTGGTTTCGGCAAGGGTCGAGATAAAGAAGATCACTGCCATCGGGAACAGCGGCACCACGAACCAGAGGTTCTTTTGGGCGCGCACGATGTCCGACAGGTTAAGGGAACCCGCCACCAGCAATACGGTGATGATGATGAAGCCCATGGAGACCTCGTAAGACACCATTTGCGCCGCCGAACGCAACGCGCCGAGGAAGGCATAGCGCGAATTGGACGCCCAGCCGGCCATCAGGACGCCATAGACCCCCAGCGACGAGACGGCGAACAGGTAAAGGATGCCGACGTTGATGTTGGCCAGCACCAGGCCATCGCCGAAGGGGATCACGGCCCAGGCGATCAACGCCACAATAAAGGTCACGCAGGGCGCGGCGATGAAAACAACGCGGTTGGCGCCGGATGGTATGATCGTTTCCTTGACGAACAGCTTCAACCCGTCGGCGATCGGCTGCAACAGCCCGAACGGGCCGACGACGTTGGGCCCGCGCCGAAGATGCATGGCACCGATGACCTTACGCTCGACATAGGTCAGATAGGCCACCGACAAAAGCACCGGCGCGACGATGACGACGATCTTGATGACGATCCAGGCCGCCGGCCAGATGTATCCGTCCCACAGTTGGGGCCAAAGTTGCAGCCAAGGATCAGCCATCGGTTCCGGTCTTTTTCCCTGTACCGCCGCCCAACTGTTCGGTGCATGCGGCCATGGTCGCCGAGGCCCGGCTGATCGGGTCGGTCATGTAGAAATTATCAATCGGCGAACGCAACGGCGCCGAGGATGGCTCGCCTTCCTTGCCGAAGTCTCCCCAAGGGGCCGGTGTGATCTCGTCGACGTTGAGGAACACCGAATTGGCGTCCACCAGCCGGCCGCGCACCATCTTCAGATCGTCGTAAGGCAAGGGTTGGCCAAAGACATCAGACAACGCCCGGATGACGGTCCAGTCCTCGCGTGCGTCGCCGGGCGGAAACGCCGCCCGCTGGGCCTGTTGCACGCGGCCTTCGGTGTTGACGTAGGTGGCGTTCTTTTCCGTATAAGCGGCCCCGGGCAGGATGACGTCGGCCCGGTGCGCCCCCCGGTCGCCGTGGTGGCCCTGATAGATGACGAAGGCGTCGCCGAGGCGGTCCGTATCGATCTCGTCGGCGCCGAGCAAATAGACGACTTCGATGCTGCCATCGCCGGCGCCATCGAGAACGCCTGAGGTGTCGCGCCCTCCTTTTCCGGGGACAAAGCCCAGGTCCAACCCGCCGACCCGCGCGGCGGCGGTGTGCAGCACGTTGAAACCGTTCCATCCCGATTGGGCGTCGATCATGCCGCGGCCTTCGGCGATCTTGCGGGCAAGGCCAAGAATCTCGGCCCCGTCGTCCCGGGTGAGCGCCCCCTGGCCCAGAATCAGCATCGGCCTTTCGGCCGCCTTAAGAACCTTGGCGAAGTCATGGTGGCCACTGGCGATGGATTTTAGGACATCCGCGCCGGAACCCAGGAGCTGATAATCGTAGGTCAGGTCTGCGCCGGGCCCGACGACGGCGACAGGGAAACCGCCCATGGTCCACCGCTTGCGCAGCCGGGCATTCAATACCGGGGCTTCGAGGCGCGGGTTGGTGCCGATCAAAAGGCAGGCGTCGGCATGTTCGATGCCCTGGATGGTGGTGTTGAACAGGTAGCCTGAGCGGTTAGACGGGTCCAGCTTGGCGCCGTCCTGGCGGCAATCCGTGTGCGGCGAGCCGATCGCCGTCATCAGGTCCTTCAGCGCCATCATCGATTCACAATCGGCCATGTCGCCGGCGATGGCAGCGATGCGGCCGCCGTCCACGGTGTTGATCCTTTCGGCGATGGCGGTGAAGGCGTCGTCCCAGGAAACCGGCATCAGCTTTCCGTTTTGCCGCACATAGGGCCGGTCGATCCGTTGCCGCCGGAGCCCGTCACAGGCAAAGCGGGTCTTGTCGGATATCCATTCCTCGTTCACGTCCTCGTTCAGGCGCGGCAGAATTCGCATGACTTCGGACCCGTAGGTATCAATCCGGATGGCCGAGCCGACGGCGTCCATGGTGTCGATGGATTCGGTCTTTTCCAACTCCCACGGCCGGGCCTTATAAGCATAAGGCCCCGACGTCAGCGCCCCCACCGGGCACAGGTCGATCATGTTGCCAGACAGTTCGGAGGTCAGCGCCTTTTCGACGTAGGTGCCGACTTCCATGGTTTCGCCACGACCGGTTGCGCCCAATTCCGGCACCCCGGAGATCTCGGTGGCGAAGCGGATGCAGCGCGTGCAATGGATACACCGGGTCATGATGGTCTTGATCAGGGGGCCGAAGTCCTTGTTTTCGACGGCACGCTTGTTTTCCTGGTAGCGGCTGCGGTCGAGTCCGTACCCCATGGCCTGATCCTGGAGGTCGCATTCGCCGCCCTGGTCGCAGATCGGGCAGTCGAGCGGATGGTTGATGAGCAGGAATTCCATCACCCCCTTGCGCATTTTCCGGACTTTCGGGGTATCGGTACGGATGACCATGCCGTCGGCCGCCGGCATGGCGCACGACGCAATGGGTTTGGGCGACTTTTCCATTTCGACCAGGCACATGCGGCAGTTGCCGGCGATGGAAAGCCGTTCGTGATAACAGAACCGGGGGATTTCGATCCCCGCCTGCTCGCAGGCTTGCAACACCGTCAATCCGGGTTCGACTTCGATTTCCGTGCCGTCGATGGTCAGTTTTGGCATCTTCGATTATCCGTTTCCGGTCCGTTTTTAAGCGGCCTCGGTGTCCGCCGCCTGACGGTCGGCGATTCGTTGTTCCAATTGCGGGCGGTAGTGCCGCAACAAACCCTGGATCGGCCACGCCGCCGCATCGCCCAACGCGCAGATGGTGTGGCCTTCGACCTGGCGCGTGACTTCCTCCAGAAGGTCGATTTCCTCGATGCGGGCGTCGCCGACGGCCAGGCGCTCCATCATCCGCCACATCCAGCC
>PTLK01000225.1 GCA_002938075.1 Alphaproteobacteria bacterium MarineAlpha3_Bin3 | reverse complement strand
GCCAGGCGTCCTTGCCGCCCGCCTTGCGCGTCAGCACCTCGACCTTCTTGGCGACGATGAACGACGAATAGAAACCGACGCCGAACTGGCCGATCATCGCCAGCTTATCCTCGCCGGCGCCGTCGAGCCGGTCGACGAAGGCCTGGGTACCAGAGCGCGCGATGGTTCCCAGCGCCCCGGTCAGGTCATCGTGGTCCATACCGATGCCGTTGTCCGATACGGTGAGGGTCTTGGCTTTTTTGTCGATGGCGAGGGTGATTCGGAAATCGGCGTCACCTTCGGTCAGCTTCGGCTCGGTCAGGGCCTCGTAACGAAGCCGGTCGCAGGCGTCGGACGCGTTGGAGATCAGCTCGCGCAGGAAGATTTCCTTATGGCTGTAGAGCGAATGGGCGACGATATCGAGAAGCTTGCTGACTTCCGCCTGAAAGGTGAATTTTTCTACCGCCATGGCGTTTCCTGACGTCTTTAATCGGGGGCCGGTGTGTCCGCTGCCTGATATGCGTCAAGGGGGCCGGTTGCGCAAGCCCCAGGGAAGAGAATCGGCTGGAATCCCAAGGCCGGGGATTTCCCGAAATCCGATCGCGCCTTGACGCCCGGGCGCCGGCTCGGCCAAGGTCATCCCATGAGCTTCTTCACCCCGGACAAGGAAAAGCTTTCCAAGGCCCGCGACCGCCTGCTCGAAGAGATCGCCGCCAACGCGCGGGAAACTAAAAACTGGACCGGGCGGGCCCGGTTCTCCGACGCCGTGATGGCGGCCATGGCCCATGTGCCGCGCCATGAATTCGTCGATCCCAAGGACACCGTCGCCGCCTACGTCAACCGGCCGCAGTCCATCGGTCACGGCCAGACCATCTCGCAGCCCTACATCGTCGCCCTGATGAGCGACCTTTTGGACCTGGAGCCCACCGACCGGGTACTCGAAATCGGCACCGGGTGCGGCTATCAGGCCGCCGTGCTGGCCGAGTTGGCGGCCCGGGTGTATTCCATCGAGACGGTGAAACCGCTCGCCGATCAGGCCCGCCGGCGCCTGAAATCCCTCGGCTACGACAACGTCGAGGTCAGCACCGGCGACGGATTCGATGGCTGGCTCGATCAGGCCCCCTTCGACGCCGTCATCGTCACCGCGGCGCCAGAAAGGATTCCGCAAACGCTCATCCAGCAACTCCGCCCCGGCGGCCGCATGGCCATCCCCATTGGCCGGGTGCACGAAACCCAGACCCTGGTCCGCGTGACCAAGGACGCCGAAGGCAACGTCAGCGAGCAGGCGGGCCTGCCGGTCGCCTTCGTGCCGATGGTGGCGAAAAAATTCAGATAACCTTTTAATCTGCCCTCACATGCACGACGCGGGGAGCGGCGCGGCGCGAGGGCACGCCCTTCGGCATGTGGGCGAGGACGTCTTCCCAGTGGTTCTGGAGAGCGAAATAGGCCGCTTCATCGATGCCCAGCGAACGGATCAGGCTTATGGCAATCTGGCGTTGGTATTCCGTTGCATTTTCCATAATGCCGTCTTTCTAGACTCTCCCGGCCAGAAGGGCCAATCAACCTCTGTCAACAGGGCGTGAGAGAGGCGTGAGGGCTCCTCTTGGGGTCGTGAACGGCTCTCCCGTTCCATCCCGTCCCTTGCCATTGCGGGCTCAAACCTGCCACCCTTGCGTCCATGCAGATCGATACGTCGAGAACCCGCTCTCGCATCGTTGCCGTGCTCGGGCCGACCAACACCGGCAAGACCCACCTGGCGATGGAGCGCATGCTCGGCCACGCCTCGGGCATGATCGGCTTTCCGCTCAGGCTGCTGGCGCGGGAGAATTACGACCGCGCGGTGGTCCTCAAGGGCCGGGGGCTGGTGGCGCTGATCACCGGCGAGGAAAAGATCATCCCACCAGGCGCGCGCTATTTCCTGTGCACGGCGGAATCGATGCCCTTGGACCGCAAAACGGCGTTCGTCGGCATCGACGAGATCCAGATGTGCGCCGACCCCGACCGCGGCCACATCTTCACCGAACGGCTGTTCAGCGCGCGGGGCCGCGACGAGACCATGTTCCTGGGTTCCGACGTCATCAAGTCCTTGATCCGCCAACTGGTGCCCGAGGCCGAATTCGACACCCGGCCGCGGCTTTCGACGCTCAGCTATACCGGCGAGCGCAAGACAGCGCGCTTGAAGCCGCGCACCGCCGTCGTCGCCTTCTCGGCATCGGAAGTCTATGGCCTGGCCGAGCTGGTGCGCCGGCAGCGCGGCGGCGCGGCGGTGGTCCTCGGCGCGCTCAGCCCGCGCACCCGCAACGCCCAGGTCGCCATGTACCAGGAAGGCGAGGTCGATTACCTGGTCGCCACCGACGCCATCGGCATGGGCCTCAACATGGACGTCGACCATGTCGCCTTCGCCGGCACTCAAAAGTTCGATGGCCGGGTGCGGCGCCAATTGACGGCGTCGGAACTGGCGCAGACGGCGGGCCGCGCCGGGCGCCACATGAACGACGGCACCTTCGGCACCACGGCCAACATCGGACCGCTCGACGCTGACACGGTGGCGCGGATCGAAAACCACCACTTCGAGCCCCTGAAGTTCCTCTATTGGCGCAACCCGAACCTCGATTTCTCGTCCCTGGCGGCGCTCATGCGGAGCCTCACCGAGCCGCCCCGGACGCCGGGACTGATCAAGGCCCGCGAAGCCGGTGACGAGCAGGCCCTCCGGCACCTGGCCCAGGACCCCGAAATCGCCGCACGGGCCGCCTCCCCCACGGGACTGCGGCTGCTCTGGGACGTGTGCCGAATCCCCGATTTCGGCAAGGTCATGAGCGACGCCCATTCACGCCTTCTGGGCGCCATCCATGGCCACTTGACCGGACCCCGGGGCCGCCTGCCGAAGGACTGGCTAGCGGCCCAGGTGACGCGGCTCGAGCGCACCGACGGCGGCATCGAGACCCTGGCCGCGCGCATCGCCGCCATCCGCACCTGGACCTACGTTTCCCATCACCCCGACTGGCTCGACGATGCCTCGGGCTGGCAGGACAGGACCCGGGCCATCGAGGACAAGCTGTCCGACGCGCTGCACCGGGGCCTGACGCAGCGCTTCGTCGACAAGCGCGCCGCCATCCTGGTCAGCCG
>PTLK01000224.1 GCA_002938075.1 Alphaproteobacteria bacterium MarineAlpha3_Bin3 | reverse complement strand
ATGTACATCATGGGGACGATTCTGCGCCACGGCAGCGACGAGCAGAAAGCCCATTACCTTCCACGGATCGCGGGCGGGGAACTCAGGCTTCAGGCCTTCGGGGTCACCGAGCCGACCAGCGGTTCGGACACGACGCAGATCAAGACCCGGGCGGAGCGTCAGGGAAACGGCTATGTGGTCAACGGCCAGAAGGTATTCATCAGCCGGGCGGCGCATTCCGACTTGATGCTGTTGTTGGCGCGGACGACCCCGGCCGACGAAGTCGAGAAGCGGACCCAGGGCATCTCGGTCTTCCTGATCGATCTTCAAGAGGCACAGAAGAACGGCTGTGAGATTCGTCCCCTCGAGATGATGATCAACCACAATACGACCGAGGTGTTCTTCGATAACGTGCCGATTCCCGGCGATTCCCTGATCGGCGAAGAGGGTGAGGGGTTCCGCTACATCCTCGACGGCATGAACGCGGAGCGCTGTCTGACGGCCAGCGAAGCGATCGGAAACGGCAAATACTTCGTTGAAAAAGCCGTCGCCTACGCCAACCAACGAATCGTGTTCGGGCGCCCTGTGGGGCAGAACCAGGGCATCCAGTTCCCCATCGCCCACGCCTACGCCGAGCTCGAGGCGGCCGATCTCATGGTCCGAAAGGCGACGGCCCTTTTCGATGCCGGTGAACCCTGTGGGGCCGAGGCGAACATGGCGAGGCTGTTGTCGTCCGAGGCCGCCTGGGCCTGTGCCGAGGCCTGTTTAACCACCTTTGGAGGTTACGCCTTCGCCCGCGAGTACGACATCGAACGGAAATGGCGCGAATCCCGGCTCGCCCGGACGGCGCCCATCTCGTCGAATCTGATCCTCAGTTTCATCGGACAGCACGTCCTCGGGATGCCCCGATCCTATTGATTACCGGGACTAGCCGCCGAAGGAGCGCACCAGCGAGCCGACGATCAAGAACCAGCCGTCGACGAGGACGAAGAAGATGATCTTGAACGGCAGCGCGATGATGATCGGCGGCAGCATCATCATGCCCATGGCCATCAGCACCGAGGCCACCACCATGTCGATGATCAGGAACGGCACGAAGATCAGGAAACCGATCTCGAAGGCGCGTCTCAGTTCCGAAATCATGAACGCCGGGATCAGCACCCGCATGGGCATTTCCCGGCGCGCCTCCTCTTCGGGGATTTTGCCGATATCGACGAACAGGCCCAGGTCCTGCTCGCGCACGTGGCTCATCATGAAATCCCGGAACGGCCCGACGGAGCGGTTGAAGGCCTCGCCTTCATCGATCTCGCCGGCGATCAGGGGCTGGATGCCTTGATCGAAAGCCTTCTCGAAGGTCGGCATCATCACGAAAACGGTCAAAAACAGCGCCAGGCTGATCAACACCTGGTTGGGCGGCGTCTGCTGGGTGCCCATGGCCGTGCGCAGGAACGACAGCACCACCATGATGCGGATGAACGACGTCACCATGACCAGGATCGATGGCGCAAGGCTGAGGATCGTGATCAGGGCGATGATCTGGATGATACGGGCCGTGGCGTCGCCGCCCTGGCCGAAGTCCAGCGACAGGGTTTGCGCCACAGCCGGCGTCGAAACCCATACCAGGACCGCCGCCAGCCCGGCCGAGACAACGGCCCAGACGGCGCAGGTCTTGAGGGCGGCTGGCAGCGAACGGGTCCGATTCGGGTCCCGTTTCACGACTTGTCCTCGATCGGCATGGGGGGCTCAGCATCGGCCTTGATGCCGGATTCGATCAACAACTCGCTGGTTGGCCCCATCAGGATCAGGTGTTCGGTATCGTCGCGCCGGATCAGGACCAGGCGCCTGCGCCCGTCCAGGGACGTCGCCTCGACAACCGAAAGGCGCCGGGTCTTGGCACCCTTGATGGCGCCGGCCGGAAAGCCGAATCCCATGCGCCGGGCCACCATCGCCAACAGCCCGATCAGGCCGATGACGAAAACCAGCGCCAGGAGAAACCGGAGGTAGCCGCCGAATTCCATGACTTAAGAATTTGCCCCTTCGTCGCCGTTGGTGGTTTGTCCTTCGTGCAGTTCAGTCATTTCCTCGGCCAGCGCCTTGAGGTCCTCGACCAGGGCCTCGATCATCGCGGTGACGCTTTCGGCATCAGCCGGCGGATTTTCGGCGATGTCGGTGCAGAAATTGCCGACCTTTTCCGAAAGTCCGGCCAGATCGATGATATGGCCGGTGGCGACAAGCTCGCGGGCCTGGGTAATCAACGTCGCCAGGATCGCGATCTCTTCTTCCAGCCTGGAAGTGTCTTTATCCTTTTCAGAACCGTCGGGAGTCTCGTTCATCATTTGGTGTCCTTGGACCAAAGGGTGGACAGGCTGCCATCGGAGGGGCCAGCGCCGTTTATCTGTTCCCCGGGGGCGGGGTGGCCGGCGTTGGCCTGATAGACGTAGGTGAGAATCTCGGCGACGGCGGCGAAGGCTTCGACAGGGATATCCGAGTCGATGTCGATGGAGCTTAGTAGCTGCGCCAAATCGGCGTCCTGGCGGACCTTGACGCCGTTGGCGAAGGCGATTTCCAGAATCTGCTCGGCGATTCGCCCACGCCCGCCAGCCACTACTTTCGGTGGACGGTCGTCGACAAGATCATGACCCAGCGCAACGGCCACGGTTTCCTTGTTGTCTTCGCTTTCGCTGTCTTTTTCGGAGTCCGACAAGATGCCTCTTTCAACCCTGTATCGCCCCCTCCTGGGTCCCCCCTGAGTCCCCTGGGGGGGGCCGGCGGGAACCGGGCGTCTGACAACTATAAACTTGACTGATCGGACTTAATAAATGCTTAAACGAAGGTTCCCAGAAAACTTATTTTAAATCAAATAGTTATAGGCCTATTTTCGGCGCCGTTTCGATCCCTCCAAAGGCCCCGGAAAGGGGCCGTAGGGCCCGACTCGGGGGACCGATTTTTTTACCAATTGTTAAGAAACCAGGCTGATAATGCGCGGTGGGTATTTGAAGGTCCTCGGCTTTTTTCAAGGTGCCATGGAAACCGGCACCGAACGGTTCGAAAGCCGGACCTGGAACGGGACAACGAAAACGTCAGGGTTATGGAACTCGACAAGCTTTCCTTATTCAGCGTCATCAAA
>PTLK01000223.1 GCA_002938075.1 Alphaproteobacteria bacterium MarineAlpha3_Bin3 | reverse complement strand
CTCCCGGCTGCAGCCGGTTCTTCAGCGGCGGCGCGATGACGTGCTGGACTTCCTCGCCGGCGCTGTCGTAAAGGGCGATGCGGATCATCGGCACCATGCGGTCTTCCTCGGTGACGTTGGCGACGACGCCGCGAACCACCAGAACATCGACTCCGCCTTCGACTTCGCGGGACGATTTGACGTCACGGATGTCGAGACCGGCACCCAGCTCTTCGCCCCCGAGGCCTACCATGGAATAGATATCGGCGGCCCCGGGCCACAGGTCGACGATCAACGAACGGCCGAAGAACGCCCCGGCGCCAAGGACGATCACGACGACGACGGCGGCGGCGATACCGATGACCTTGCTCTTGCCGCCCTTTTTTAGGTCATCGTCGTCGATGGAGTCGTCGTGATCGGGCGAAAAAACCTGAGGAATGGGCTCGGGGTCGGGGATATCCTCCAGATCAACCTCTTCATCGGCGTCATCAGCCGGCTTGTCGGTTTCCGACAGCGATTGGAAGGCGTCCGATTTGGTGTCTTCGCCGAACATTTCGTCCAACTGCTCGGGCGACAGGGCGTCGGCATCGGCGCCGACATCGACGGCTTCTTCGGCTTCGCTTTCCGGGGCCGCTTCGGGTTCCGGCATCGGTTCCGGTTCGGGCGGAAGCGGTTCCGGTTCGGGCGCCGGGGCTTGTGCGATAGGGGCCGGTTCGGCCATTGCCGCCGGTGGTGGTGGCGGGGGTGGTGGAGCCGGCGTGGCCTGAACGGGATTTTGATGCCACGAATTGCCGCAGTTGTGGCACTGAACCCTCTTCCCTCCGCCCAGGACTCCAGCGCCAAGGGTATAGTGCGTTTTACAGTTCTGACAGGTTATGATCATTGCCGGGAGCTTGCTCTAAGCGTTTGTCGTTTATAGGCATGTGGTGCATTTAACGCAACCCGCGGCAAAGCTCGGCCCGGTTGCTCAACAGCGCTGGACGGCGGGGCTTTTAACATGGCATTGTTCGCCACCGAAGGGGTTCCAAGGTGACCACCGACGACAGTGAAACCGTTGTGCGATTTGAAAATGTCGGTCTGAGGTACGGGCTCGGCCCCGAGGTCCTACAGGACGTTACGTTTTCCTTGGCTGCGGGATCCTTTCATTTCCTCGTCGGCGACAGCGGCGCCGGCAAATCGTCCCTGTTGAAGCTTATCTACCTGGCCCTGAAACCGTCCCGGGGGCTGATATCGCTGTTCGGCCGCGATATCGCGACGACGCCCCGGCGCGAACTGCCGGCCATGCGCCGGCGGGTCGGAGTCGTGTTTCAAGAATTCCGGCTGCTCAACCATCTTTCCGCCTTCGACAACGTGGCATTGCCGCTTCGGGTCGCCGGCGTTCGCAAGAGCGATATTCAAAAACACGTGGTCGAGCTTCTGAGCTGGGTCGGGTTGAAGGACCATCTGGATGCCCGCCCGCCGACCCTATCGGGCGGCCAACAACAGCGCATTTCCATCGCCCGAGCGGTGATCTCCCGGCCCAAGCTGCTGCTGGCGGACGAACCGACCGGCAACGTCGACGACCGCATGGCGATGCGCCTGTTGCACCTGTTCGAGGAACTCAACAAACTTGGCACCACCGTGATCATCGCCACCCATAACAGCCACCTGGTCAAAAAGTTGAAATTTCCGAAAATGCACCTCGACGAAGGGTGGATGGAAATTGTCGGCGCCGACACCGAGCGGGCGTCCGTCCCGCCGGCGTCGGAACCCGGACCCGGCGGCGGGTTGTTTGACGACGGCGACGATGACGGGACCCGGCCAGACCTGGAAAAGCTTTTCTGAATGTTTGCTCGCCGATCCGACCTGCTCCTGGATAAGGATGCGCTCAGCCGTTTCCTGCCCTGGCTGATCGCCTTCATGGTCTTTCTGGCGATCCTGGCGATGGCCGGGATGCTGGTGCTGAACGCCACTGCGTCGCGCTGGGACCAGGGAATCCGCGGCACCTTGACCGTCCAGGTGATGCCGGCGGAAGACCCGGCCAAGGACGACGAGCGCCTGCAGGTGGTGCTGTCGGTGCTGGCGCAAATGCCCGAGATCGACCGTTACGAGATGCTCACCGACGACAGGCTGTTGAATCTCCTGGAACCTTGGCTGGGCCCCGCCGCCGGGTCGCGGGACCTGCCGTTGCCCAGGCTTGTCGACGTTGAATTGAAGACCGGCGCCGATCTGAACGCCGAGGTGCTGTCGCGGCAGTTGGCGGCCCGGGTCCCCGGCACCAGCGTCGACGATCACCGGATCTGGCTGAAGCGCTTGGTGCGCCTGATCCAAACCGTCGAGGGCCTGGCGACCCTGGTGCTGGCCTTTATTGCGCTCGCCACCGTCGGCACGGTGGTGTTTACCACCCGCACCGGGCTGGACATCCACCGCGAGGCGATCGAGGTCATGCATTTGATCGGCGCTCAGGATTCCTACGTCGCCGGACAGTTCGCCAGCCGCGCCTTTGCCCTCGGCCTGAAGGGCGGGGTCTTCGGCCTGTTGCTGGCGGTGCCGACGCTTCTGGGAATCGGGTACCTGGCCCAGCAAATGGATTCCAGCCTGATGCCGGACATCACCCTGGGTCCCGTTCATTGGTCGGCCTTGGCCGGCCTGCCGCTGGTGGTGTCGCTGATCGCCATGGTGACGGCGCGGATAACGGTGATAAAGACGCTTTCCAGGATGCTCTAGGCGGTGCGCAGGAAACGCGATCACCGGGGCCGGCGGTTGGTGTTCAAACTTGGCCTGGCGGGCGTGACGGCGGCCGTCCTATGGGTCGCCGGCCTGTTTCAGTTCGCTTCCCTGGTGCCTAAACAGGTGTTGGATCCGTCCACCCGCACCAACGCCATCGTGGTGTTGACCGGCGGCAGCCGGCGGCTCGGCGAAGGCCTTGAGCTGCTGTCCCAGGGCCTGGCGGAAAAATTATTTGTGTCGGGAGTCTATCGAGGCGTCGACGTGCGCGAACTGTTGCAGATCGTCAGGCGCAACCCCCGGGAACTGGAAACCCGAATCGGCATCGGCAACGCCACCAACACGGCCGAAAACGCCCTCGAGACCATGGTCTGGATGCGGGCCCGGGAATACCGTTCCCTGCGTCTGGTCACCGCCGCCTACCAT
>PTLK01000222.1 GCA_002938075.1 Alphaproteobacteria bacterium MarineAlpha3_Bin3 | reverse complement strand
AAAGGTCAAGAGAGACACTGCCGACGGTCCATGGTTGTGTTACAAAGGCCTTCTGTCAACAAGCGAGGATAGCCCGTGAAGATCGCCACCTGGAACGTCAACTCCATCAAGGCGCGGCTGCCCCGGGTATTGGAATGGCTCAACGAATTTCAGCCCGACGTGGCGCTGTTGCAGGAAACGAAATCCCAGGACGATACCTTCCCGGCGCTGGAGATCGGCGAGCTGGGCTATAACGTCAAAGTGGCGGGCCAAAAGACCTATAACGGCGTCGCCATCCTGTCGAAAAGCCCCCTCGAGGTGGAGCTGACGGCGCTTCCCAGCGACAACAAGGACGATCAGGCCCGCTATATCGAGGCCCTGGTGACGGGCAAGAAAGGAAGTGTACGCGTCGCCTCTATCTACCTTCCCAACGGCAACCCGACCCGCGACGAAAACGGTAAAGATTCGGAAAAATTTCGCTACAAGCTGAAGTGGATGGAGCGCCTGATCGCCCACGCCGGAACGCTTCTGAAAACAAAGGACGCCATCGTGCTCGGCGGCGATTACAACATCTGTCCCACCGACGACGACGTCTACAACCCGGCCGGGTTCGCCGACGACGCGCTGTGCCGGCCGGAAAGCCGGGGCCGTTTTCGCCGGCTCATGTATCTAGGCCTCACCGACGCGTTTAGGGCCTTCAACACGGCGCCCCATCTCTATAGCTACTGGGATTATCAGCGCGGCGCTTGGCCAAAGGACGAAGGGCTCAGGATCGACCATCTGCTGCTCAGCCCCCAGGCCGCCGACCGCCTGAAGGCTTGCGGCGTCGACAAGACGCCCCGGGGCAAGGAAAAGCCTTCGGACCACACGCCGGTTTGGTGCGAGTTGGCGGACTGATGGCGTCAATCGCGTTCCTCGGCACCGGTAACATGGGCGCCGGCATGGCGGGATGCCTGATCAAGGCCGGGCATGATTTGACGGTCTATAACCGCACCATGGAAAAGACTCGCCCGTTAGCCGAACTGGGGGCCACCGCCGCCGACACCCCCCAGGAAGCGGCGAAAGGGGCGGATGCGGTCATCGCCATGGTCGGCGACGACGAGGCTTCAAAAGCCGTTTGGCTAGGCGACACCGGCGCGTTGGCCGCCGAGACGGCGGAAAACGCCATGACCGTCGAATGTTCGACCCTGTCCCATGACTGGGTTCTCGAACTGGCCGCAACGGCTGGGCAAAAAGGTTTCCGCTATATCGATTGTCCGGTCACCGGCATTCCGGTGAAGGCCGCGGCCGGGGATTTGACGTTGCTGGTCGGCGCCGAGGCCGGGGATATGGAAACGGCCCGGCCACTGCTTCAACCTTTTTCGAGTGAGATCATCCATTTCGGCCCCGTCGGCGCCGGAACCGCCTACAAACTGATGGTCAACCTGATGGGCGCGGTGCAGATTGCCGGTGCCGCGGAAGGCATGTTGATCGCCGAAAAAGCGGGCCTGGATCCCGGCCAGGTGGCCGATGCCCTGGCCAAGGGGGCCGCGGCCAGCCCGCAGGTGATCCGCAACGCGCGGCGCATGGCCGCCGCCGACCACAAACAAAACATCACTTTTTCGGGCCAACTCAGGCTCAAGGACACGCTCTATGGGCTGAGGCTCGCCGACAAGCTGGGCCAGCAGACGCCCTTCGGCGACGCCGCCCGGGACGCCTTTCAAATGCTCCTGGACGAGGGCTTCGACGAGCTCAACGAAAGCAAGGTCATCGACGTGTTGCGGTCGTGAACAGGATTAGTCTCCGTCTTCCCCTTCCCGCTCCTTTTTGTCCAGGAACACCAGCAGTTTCGGCCAATCGCCGCGCGGCGACTCGAAATTCAGCGCCACGTCGACGTCGGGCTGGATGCGGACCACGATGCCGGTGATTTCCATGGACTGGACCTTGTCCATCAGCGGCATGCGAAGGGTAAAGGCGCCGGTAGTGCCAAGGGGCGGCGGGTTCTCCCAGCCGGCGATCAGGATACCGTTAGCGGAAACGTTTTTGACCCGGCACACGGTGCCGGCCACCACCGCATCCACGGAAGTGAGGTCGTAACGCCGGTTTACGCGCTTGTATTCGCTCATGCTCGCTTCCCCATTCCTGCTCCGCCCTTCATTATTACCAGGGCATTGATACCACGGCCGCTTATCAAGGACTACGGGCGCCAGAAGCGCCAGACGGCTCAAAAAAACCGGAAAAAACGTTTTCCCAGGCTTAATACCAGGGTCCACCATCATCCATCGCCAGAGACGTAAGGAACCGTCCGCAAGGATCGTCCCGCGTTCACCCTTGCACCCGCCCCGCCTTCTGCGTAAACCATAATGAAACGATAAACGAAGCGGCCCAACACGGAGGATATCCCATGGACGCCCCCAAGGACACCAAGGTGTTCGACAAATCACGGCTGCCCAGCCGTCACGTGACCGAGGGGTCGGAGCGTGCGCCGCACCGGTCGTTCCTTTACGCTATGGGGCTGTCGGAAACCGAGATTCACCGACCGCTCATCGGCGTCGTCACCAGTTGGAACGAAACCGCGCCGTGCAACATCACCCTCCATCGCCAGGCCAAGGCGGTCAAGGAAGGCGTCGATGCCGCCGGCGGCACGCCCAGGGAATTCACCACCATCACCGTCACCGACGGCATCGCCATGGGCCACCAGGGCATGAAATCGTCGCTGGTCAGTCGCGAAATCATCGCCGATTCCACAGAATTGACCATGCGTGGCCATTGTTACGACGCCATGGTCGGCATCGCCGGCTGCGACAAGTCGCTGCCGGGCCTGATGATGGCCATGGTGCGGCTGAACGTGCCCAGTGTCTTCATGTACGGCGGTTCCATTCTTCCCGGCCGCTTCAAGGACCGTGACGTGACCGTGGGTGACGTCTACGAAGCGGTGGGCGAGCACAACGCCGGCAAGATAAGCGATGAGGACCTGCACGAACTGGAGTGCGTCGCCTGTCCCGGGGGCGGTTCCTGCGGCGGGCAGTTCACCGCCAATACCATGGCCTGCGTGTCCGAAGCCATCGGCTTGGCGTTGCCCGGGTCCGCCGGCACGCCCGCGGTCTATGAATCCCGGGACCAATACGCCAAGGCCTCGGGCGAGGCGGTGATGGCGCTGCTG
>PTLK01000221.1 GCA_002938075.1 Alphaproteobacteria bacterium MarineAlpha3_Bin3 | reverse complement strand
GATACCTTTTACCTTCCGGGCTCGGGCGACGACGACCGTCTGGTGCTCCGCACCCATACCTCGCCGGTCCAGATTCGCACTATGATGGAAACGGAACCGCCGATCCGGATCATCGTGCCGGGCCGGACTTACCGCTGCGATTACGACGCCACCCATTCGCCTATGTTCCATCAGGTCGAAGGGCTGGTGGTGGACGAAACCACGCACATGGGCCACCTGAAGGGATGCCTGATCGAATTCTGCCGGGCTTTCTTCGATATGGACGATCTGCCGGTCCGCTTCCGGCCCAGTTACTTCCCGTTTACCGAACCGTCGGCGGAAGTCGATATCGGCTGCACCCGCGAAGGCGACAAATTCCGCATCGGCCACGGCGACGACTGGCTGGAAATCCTCGGCTGCGGCATGGTCAACCCGAAGGTTTTGGAGAACTGCAACATCGACCCGGCCAAATACCAGGGCTTCGCTTTCGGGCTCGGGATCGAACGGTTGGCGATGCTGAAATACGGCATTCCCGATCTCCGTACGTTTTTCGAATCCGACCTGCGATGGCTCCGCCACTACGGATTCAGCGCCTTGCAGGTGCCAAGCATGGTCGGGGGGCTGTAAGCCATGAAGTTTACCTTCGGCTGGCTCAAGGAGCACCTGGATACGAAGGCCACCCTGGAAGAGGTGGTCGAAAAGTTGACCATGATCGGCCTCGAGGTCGAACGGGTCCATGAACGCGCCAAGGACCTGGATGGTTTTGTCGCCGCCCGGGTGGTGGAGGCCAGAAAACATCCCGATGCCGACAAGCTGACCGTCTGCCGGGTCGACAACGGCACAGATACGCTTGAGGTTGTCTGCGGGGCGCCCAATGCCCGAACCGGCTTCATCGGCGTGTTTGCCGGGTCTGGGTCCTACATTCCGGGCACCGGGATCACCTTGAAACCGAGGCAAATCAAGGGCGTCGTTTCCAACGGCATGTTGTTGTCGGAAAAAGAGCTCAACCTCGGCGACGACCATGACGGCATCATCGAATTGCCGGACGACACCCCCCTGGGGTCATCCGCTGCCGACGCCTTGGGACTTGCCGATCCGGTCATCGAGATCGAAATTACGCCCAACCGGGGGGATTGCCTGGGCGTCCGCGGTATCGCCCGCGACCTGGCCGCCGCCGGCATCGGCACGCTTAAACCCCTTGACCGTGATCCGGTTCCGGGCACGTTTGAAAGCCCGATCAAGGTTCACCTGGACTTTGACAAGGGGACCGAGGACGCCTGTCCATATTTCGTCGGGCGTTTTATCCGCGGCGTCAAGAACCGGGAAAGCCCCAAATGGTTGAAGGACAAACTGACCGCCATCGGACTGCGCCCCATTTCGGCGCTGGTCGATATCACCAACCTGATGACCATGAACTTAGGGCGGCCGCTGCATGTCTTCGACGCCGCCAAGGTCGAGGGCGACCTTCATATCAGGCTGTCGAAAAAAGGTGAAAAACTCTTAGCCCTCGATGGCAAGGAATATGAGCTGGACGGCGGCATGACCGTGATCGCCGACGAAAAAAGGGCCCAAGCTCTGGGCGGCGTCATCGGCGGCGAGGAAACGGGCTGCACCGAAGGCACCGTCGATGTTTTCGTCGAATCCGCCTTTTTTGACCCCTTGCGCACGGCAATGACGGGGCGCAAGCTGAATATCTTGTCCGATGCCCGCTACCGGTTCGAACGCGGCATCGATCCGGCATTATTGGTCGACGGCATGGAAATTGCCACCCGCTTGGTGATGGACCTTTGCGGCGGTGAGCCTTCGGAGCTGGTGATCGCCGGAGGCGAGCCCAAATGGCAGCAGTCGATTACTCTCAGGTCTGAGCGGATCAAAAATTTCGGCGGCGTAAAGATGGCGAAGAAAAAGATCACCGATATCCTGTCCGGCCTCGGATTCGAGGCCAAGGGAAGCAAGAACGGTTTAAGCGTTTCAGTGCCGTCCTGGCGCTCCGATATCGTCGGCGAGGCTTGTTTGGTGGAAGAGGTCGTCCGCATCTTCGGCTACGACAACATCCCCCCCGTTCCCATGGACGCCAACGGGGGCTTGCCGCATCCGGCGCTCAACCCCGACCAGCGCCGCCGCGCCATGGCTAGGCGCCTGCTGGCCGGGCGCGGGCTGGTGGAGGCGGTGACCTATTCCTTCCTTGGCGGGGCGGAGGCGGCGCTGTTCGGCGGCGGGGGGGAGAGCCTGAAACTGATCAATCCCATCAGCGCCGACCTTGACGTCATGCGCCCGTCCTTGTTGCCCAACCTGATCGCCGCCACCGCCCGCAACGCCGCACGGGGAACAGCCGACGCCCGGTTGTTCGAGATCGGGCCCATCTTTTCCGGCGTCAAGCCGGACGAACAGGCAATGGCGGCGGCGGGCATCCGCTCGGGATCGTCGGCGGTAAGGAACTGGGCCGAGAAGCCTCGCCCGGTAGACGTTTTCGACGCCAAGGGGGACGTTCTGGCGGTGCTAGGGGGTCTGGGCTTGGCGGTGGAGAAAGCCGAAATCGCTCCCGAGGCACCGGACTGGTACCACCCGGGGCACAGCGGCGTCGTTCGGCTGGGCCCAAAAACGGTGCTGGCTTATTTCGGCGAGATTCATCCCCGCGTGTTGAAGGATATGGACGTCGAAAGCCCCATGGCCGGGTTCGAAATCATTTTCGACAACCTGCCGAAGTTGAAGAAAAAGAAAAGCAGGGCCCGGCCGCACCTGGAACTGCCCCAGTTCCATGCCGTCGAACGGGATTTCGCCTTTATCGTCGATAGCGGCGTAACCGCGGCCCAGGTCATTAACGCGGCGGAAAAAGCCGACAAGAAACTGATCGCCCAGGTTTCCCTGTTCGACGTTTTCGAGGGCGAGGATTTGGGTGAAGGCAAGAAGTCGTTGGCCGTCAACGTCGTCCTGCAGCCGGTCGAAAAGACCCTGACCGACGCCGAAATCGATGCCATCGCCGAAAAGGTGGTAGCCAACGTCACCAAGGCGACGGGGGGTGTGCTCCGGGGTTGAACCCTCCGCCCGATGGGCGCCAATCAGCTTTTCACCGTATAGATCTTGGTTTTTGCCTGGCGTCCGCGGACGGTGACCTCGCCCATTTGTTCGAAGGTGAATTCATCAC
>PTLK01000220.1 GCA_002938075.1 Alphaproteobacteria bacterium MarineAlpha3_Bin3 | reverse complement strand
CCGACCAGCAGCAGGTCCACATGAGGGTCCAGCCACTGCGCCATCGGCTTCGAATAGGCGGTCAGGCAGACAATCGGCCGGCCGCCCTTCTGGCCCTGGATATCGGAAACGGAAATCCGCCGGCTTTCGGTTTGTTCGTTGGCCACGGGGACCCTCCGGAGAATTGTCGCGAGGATAACAGATCACGGGCCGAGATCACGTCCATTTTCCATTATCCGGCGATCGGAAAACCCCTTCTTTATGGGGCTGTTTTTGAGTCGGGCGTACTCTATACTCGGCCCCCCTTCAACCAAAACCGCAACCAGATCGATTTCGTGACAGACACCGATATCCAGCGCCTTTTGGACACCTGTCTGACCGAGGCGACGTTCCCGGAGCTGCCCAACCCCCAGAGCGGCAAGGTCCGGGAATCCTATGACCTGCCCGACGGCCGGCGGGTGATGATCGCCACCGACCGCCAATCGGCCTTCGATTTCGTGCTCGCGGCGGTGCCGTTAAAGGGCCAGGTGCTGAACCAGACGGCGATGTTTTGGTTTGAGAAAACCAAGGACATCTGCCCCAACCACGTCATTGAGGCGCCGGACCCTAACGTCGTCATCGCCCGGCGGCTCGACATGCTGCCGGTCGAGATGGTGGTCCGCGATTACATCACCGGGTCCACTGAGACCAGCATCTGGCCGATGTACGAACGAGGCGAACGGCTGCTGTACGGTCACCCGTTCCCGGAAGGGCTGATGAAAAATCAAAAATTACCCGAAACCATCATCACCCCGACCACCAAGGCCGCCCAGGGCGAGCACGACGCGCCGATCACGGCCCGGGAAATCGTCGAACAGGGCCTCCTCGGCCAGGAGCAGTGGGACGAGCTGGCGCGCCTGTCGCTGGCGGTGTTCGCCCGCGGCCGCGAAATCGCCGCCGACAACGGGCTGATCCTAGTCGATACCAAGTACGAGTTCGGACTCGACGTCGACGGCCGCATCACGCTCGCCGATGAAATCCTGACCCCTGATTCGTCCCGCTACTGGATCGCCGACACCTACGCCGAGCGCATGAACGAGGGCCAGGAACCCGAGAGTCTGGACAAGGAGTTCCTCAGGCTTTGGATCGCCGGGCGCTGCGACCCCTACAACGAGCCGATCCCCGAGATTCCACCCGAGACCCTGATCGAGTTTTCCGGCAAGTACGTCCATCTGTACGAACAGGTGACGAGCCGGACGTTCGAGAAACCGGACTTAGGAATTCCGATCAAGGACCGCATCCGTGACAGCCTGGCCAAGGCCCTGCCGGAATTCTTCGGCTCATGATGGCAACCCGGTCAGCCCTTTTTTCCCGCCGCCGCTTGCCCTGGGCCGGCGCTGCCGCCGTCTTGTCGTTGCTTGTCCTCGCCGCCTGCCAGCACGACGGGTCCGGGGGCCTGACGCTGAGCGAAATCTTCGAAGGAACGCCGCAGCCGGTCCGCGCTTCTAAGCACATGATCGTCGCCGGCCATCCCCTGGCCGCCGAAGCGGGGCTGGACATGCTGCGCGCCGGGGGCGGCGCCATCGACGCCGCCATTGCCGCCGAGATGGTGCTGAGCCTGGTCGAACCGCAATCGTCGGGCATCGGCGGCGGCGCCTTCCTGATCCATTACGCCGCCGAGTCCGGCGCCATCGACGCCTATGACGGCCGGGAGACGGCGCCCAAGTCGGCTAACCCTTATATGTTCCTTGACGGCACCGGCAAGCCGCGCGACCACCGCGACGCCGCCATCGGCGGCATGGCCGTCGGTGTGCCGGGGCTGCTGCGGATGCTCGAAATGGCCCACAAGGAGTACGGCCGCTTGCCCTGGCGGGACCTGTTCAAGCCGGCCATCGATCTCGCCGGCAAGGGTTTCCCCATCTCGAAACGCCTGGCGCGGTTGATCGCCGGGGCGAAAGGCCTCAGCGAGAGCCCCGTCGCCGGCGTCTATTTCTTCAACAACGACGGCACGCCGAAGGCCGAGGGCGAGTTGCTGAGGAACCCCGACCTCGCCGACACCCTGGAGCGCGTGGCCCGGGAAGGCGCCGGAGCCTTCCACGGCGGCGACATCGCCAAGGCCATCGTCAAGGCCGTCGGCGGCGCGCCTCGCAACCCGTCGGGCATGAAAGTCAGCGACATCGAAGCCTACAAGGCCAAGAAGCGCCCGCCGGTCTGCCTGCCCTATCGGGCATGGCTGGTCTGCGGCATCGGGCCGCCGTCGTCGGGAGGCATCACGACGTTGCAGATATTGGGCATGGTGCAGAATTTCGACCTCGCCGCCCTCGGTCCCGATTCGCTTGAAGCCGTCCACCTGATCGCCGAGGCAGGCGCCCTGGCGTTCGCCGACCGCGACGCCTATATCGCCGACCCGGACTTCGTTGCGGTCCCGGCGGCCGCCCTGCTAGACCCGGAATACCTGCGCCTCCGGGCCACCGGCATCACTCCCGGCACGGCCTGGGGCAGGCGCCAGCCCGGCATGCCCGGCAAAAGCGCTTGGCTGCCGATGGCCATTGGCAAGACGCATGAGGGGTTCTCGACGACGCATCTCAGCGTCATCGACGGCCAAGGCAACGCCGTGGCGCTTACCGCGTCAAACGCCTGGACCTTCGGCTCGCGCCTGATGGTCCGCGGCTTTATCCTCAACAACCAGTTGACCGACTTCGCGTTTAGGCCCAACACCAGGGACGGCGCGCTCATCGCCAACCGCGCCATGCCCGGCAAGCGGCCGCGCTCCTCCATGGCGCCGACGCTGGTCTTCGACGGCCGGGGCCGGGTGGTCATGGCCATCGGTTCACCCGGCGGCACGTCGATCATCGGCTACGTCACCAAGGCCTTGATCGCCGCCCTGGACTGGAAGCTGAACATACAAAGCGCCGTCGATTCGGCGAATTTCCTCAGCCGCAACGACGGCTTGAGGATCGAGGCAGGAACGCGGCTGGAAAAAATGGTTCCGGCGCTGGAAAAGATCGGCCACCAGGTCAAGCTGTTCAACCGCGCCAGCGGCCTCAACGGCATTTTTGTCAACGAAGGCGGCCTCGAAGGCGGCGCCGACAAGCGCCGCGAGGGCGTGGCCCTGGGGGACTAGGGTCAGGACCCATTAATTTTCTGTTCAGCATTTTCGCCGATGATGATGCTCCTGTTCAAGGAGGACATCACATGAGCGATCAATTCTGGCTGACG
>PTLK01000022.1 GCA_002938075.1 Alphaproteobacteria bacterium MarineAlpha3_Bin3 | reverse complement strand
GGCGAAGACGCTGGTAAAGCTGGGGGCGTTGGATTTTGATTTTTCCTGCTTGCCGGTGACGACGTCGAACTTGGATACCCCGTGGTACTTGTCGGCCGACTCCTCGGCCGGCTTGTAGCCGTGGCCTTTCTTGGTCACGCAATGGAGCAACACCGGACCCGATTCCTTGTCGTCGCGGAGGTTCTTCAAGACCGGCAGCAGGTGGTCCAGGTTGTGCCCGTCCACCGGGCCGACGTAATAGAAGCCCAGTTCCTCGAACAAAGTGCCGCCGGTGACCATGCCGCGGGTGTATTCGTCGACCTTGGCCGCCGCCTTCTCGATATTGCGGGGGAATTTCTTGGCCACCTCCTTGGCGAAATGACGCGCCGAGCGGAACGGCTTCGACGAAATCAGCCGCGACAGATAGGCGCTCAACGCGCCCACGGGCGGGGCGATGGACATGTCGTTGTCGTTGAGGATGACGATCAGCTTCGAATCCATGGACCCGGCGTTGTTCATCGCCTCGTAGGCCATGCCGGCGGTCATGGCGCCGTCGCCGATGACGCAAATCACGTGGTTGTCGCCGCCGCCGAGGTCGCGGGCCACCGCCATGCCGAGCCCCGACGAGATCGAGGTCGAGGCATGGGCGGCGCCGAAGGGGTCGTATTCGCTTTCCTTGCGCATGGTGAAACCGGACAACCCGCCGCCCTGGCGCAGCGTGTTCATGCGCTCGCGCCGGCCGGTCAAAATTTTGTGGGGATAGCACTGATGGCCGACATCCCAGATCAAACGGTCCTTCGGCGTGTTGAAAACGTGGTGGATGGCGACGGTCAATTCGACGACCCCCAACGACGCCCCCAGGTGGCCGCCGGTGATCGAAACGGAACGCACGGTATCGGTCCGCAACTCCTTCGCCAACTGTTTCAACTGCTTGGTGGAAAAATCCCGGATATCCGCGGGTTCCCACACCTTATCCAGGAGCGGAGTCTTGCTTTTTTGGGTCACGGGTATTACCCCTCCCCGGGGATACAAGGCGTTTTCTCAAGGCCGTAAAACAGGCCGAAACAGGACCGTTCAAGCCCTCATGCGCGCCTATTTACCACATAATGGGCCAGTTCTTGGAGTAGCTTGCTCTTTTCACCGAAAATTTCAAGGTGTGAAGCCGCCTGATCGGCCAATACCTCGGCCTGTTCGTGCGCCCTTTGAGGACCCAGCAACGAAACGAACGTGGATTTTCCGGCAGCGGCGTCCTTGCCGGTCTTCTTTCCGACCTCCTTTTCGTCGCCCTCCACGTCGAGCAGGTCGTCGGCGATCTGGAACGCCAGCCCGACATCGTGGGCATAGGCGTGAAGCACGTGGTGAGCGTTTTCAGACGCCTTGCCCAAAATCGCCCCGGCCTCGCAGGACACCGCGATCAAGGCGCCGGTTTTCATCCGTTGCAGGCGGGTGATCTCCGGCATCTTCAAGTCATGGTCCTCGGCGAACAGGTCGAGCATCTGGCCGCCGACCATGCCGGCTTCGCCGGCCGCCTTGGCCAGGGCCAGGGTCAATTCGGAGCGCACCTTGGGATCGGCGTGGGTATCTTCTTCGGACAGCACCTCGAAGGCCTTGGTCAACAGCGCATCGCCGGCCAGGATCGCCGTCGCCTCGTCGAATTTGACGTGACAGGTGGGTTTGCCGCGGCGCAGCTCGTCATCGTCCATGGCCGGCAGGTCGTCATGGATGAGCGAATAGCAATGCACCATTTCGACCGCCGCCGCGACCCGCAGCGCCGAGGCGGGATCGACGTTGAAAAGATCGGCGCTGGCGGTGACCAGGAAGGGGCGGATGCGCTTGCCGCCGCCAAGGGTTGTATAGCGCATGGCCTCGACGACGCGGGCCTCGGGTCCGTCGCCGGTCTTTAGCAGGCCATCGAGAACTTGGCTGACGGCTTTGGCGTTTTCGGCCAGGGCTTTCTTGAGAAAAGCCAACCGTTCAATCCAAGTCCGGGGCCATGTCCGCGGGTTCAACGCCGATGTCGCCATCGGGCCCCAGTACGATCTTGTCGATCCGGGCCTGGGCTTCCTTGAGCTTGACCTGGCAATGCTTTTTCAGATGCGCGCCGCGGGTATAGGCGTCGATGGCCTGGTCTAGCTTCACCTGGCCGGATTCGAGGCTGTGGACGATGTCTTCCATCTCGGCCAAGGCGTCTTCGAAGCTCAGCTTGCGGATGTCGGCGGGTATTTTTTTGTCGGCCATGAGCCCCCCTGGTTCAAGGGAGTTTACTGACCGGACCTTTGGCGGGCAAGGCTCCGGGTCCGGCTCTTCATACCAAGGATCAATCCGCCATCAGCACGCGGACGTGGGCCTGGACGCTTTCGGTCAGCGCCTCAAGGTTATAGCCGCCTTCCAGCAACGAAACGACCTTGCCGTAGCAGCATTCGCCGGCAACCGCCAGCAGTTCGCCGGTGACCCAGGCGTAGTCCTCGGTTTGCAGAGAAATCTGTGCCAGGGGATCGCGGTCGTGGGCGTCGAAGCCGGCTGAGATCAGAAGCAGATCGGGATCGAAGGCGCGCAGCGCCGGCAGGATTTTTTCCCGATAGCCCTTGCGAAAGGCGGCGGAGCCTTCCCCGGGCGCCATTTGCAGGTTGCAGATGTTGTTGAATTCGCCGGTTTCGTCCGCCGCGCCAGTGCCCGGATAGGCCGGCCATTGATGGGACGAGGCGTAAAACAGGCCTTCGTCGTGTTCGAACATGTGCTGGGTGCCGTTGCCGTGATGGACGTCGAAATCAACCACCGCGACCCGGTCCAGCCGGTGCCGGGCGCGTCCGTGGAGCGCCCCGACGGCGACCGAGTTGAACAGGCAAAAGCCCATGGCGCGGGACGATTCGGCGTGGTGCCCGGGCGGGCGGACGGCGCAAAAGGCGTTTTTCCCCTTGCCCTTCATCACCCGGTCGACGGCATCGCAGACGGCCCCCGCGGCCCGGCGCGACGCTTCGCCGGAGGCCGGCGACATGCCGGTGTCGGGGTCCAGGGAGACGCGGCCTTCCTTGGGCATGTTTTCGAAAATCTGCTCGATGTAATAAGGCTCGTGCACCTGTTCGATTTCCTTGAGGCCGACGACCGGCGCCTCGTGGCGCTCCAGGGCCTTGAAATCGTCGTCCTCGAACCCTTGCATCACGGCCCGCAACCGGTCCGGGCATTCGGGATGGCCGCGTCCGGGATCGTGTTCGATGCAGATGGGGTGGGTATATAGAAGCGTGGTCATCAAAGGGGCCTATTGGGGCGCGGCCTGAGTGATTTCCTTCAGGTAATCGACGAACTGCGTCAGCTTCCCGGAGTCTGACACCCTTTGCACCGGCATCTTGGTGCCGGGCAGGTATTTGTCGGGGCCCTGGTCGAAAAGCTGGAACAGGGTCTTTTCGTTCCACCGGAAATCGACGCCGGTGAGCGCGTCGGAATAGTTGTAGCCCTTGACCGAACCGGCGGGACGTCCGAACAGGCCCGACAGGTGCGGACCGGAACGCCGGCGTCCGTTGGCGCTCAACGAATGGCAGCGGGCGCATTTTTTGAACAGCGGCGCGCCGGGATGGTCGCTGTCCAACCACGGCTTCGGCTCGTCGTCGCCTTCCGCCGCCAGACCGATGCGGTCGCCGGTTTTCAGGTGCCAGATGCGGACCAACTCGTCGGAACTGGCGGTTAGGGCGAACCGGCCGTCGGGGGAAAACCGGACCGCCCAGATGATCGCCTCGTGGGCGCGGATGGTGCGCAAGGATTGGCCCGTCGACAGGTCCCACTGCACCAGATACCCATAGCGCCCGGCCGACAGGGCCGATTCGCCGTCCGGCGAAAAGGCGGCGGCGTATATTTGCTCGTCGTTTTCTTTGAACACCTTGATTTCAGACATCGTTTTCAGATCCCAAAGACGCAGCGTTTCATCGATGCTGGCCGACAGCAACCGGGTGCCGTCCGGCGACACGCTGATCTGGGTGATGCCCATTGCGTGGCCTTCGAGGGTGCCCTGGATGCGCCCCGTTTCGACGTCCCAGACGCGGATCTTGCCGTCGTGGTCGCCGGCCACCACGTGCTTGCCGCCAGCGGCGAAGGCGACGGCGTTGATCGGCGAGGAATGGCGGATGACCAGGGTCTCCTTGCCCAGAGCCAAGTCCCATAGGCGCACCGTCTTGTCCCAGCTTCCGGTCGCCGCCAGGCGGCCGTCGGCGGAAACCGCCACGCCCATGACCTTGTGGCCGTGGCCGATGAGCCTTTTCAGGGGCTTCAGAGTTTTCAGGTCCCACAGGATCACCGTCTTGTCGTCGCTGGTGGTCAGGGCCCGGGCGCCGTCGGGCAAAAAGGCGACGTTGGTGACCGGGCCGGCGTGGCCGTCGAGCACACCGATTTCCGTCTGTTCGGCAAAATTCCACAGCCGGGCCGTGAAGTCGAAGCTGCCGGTTAACACCCGGGCGCCGTCGGGCGAAATGTCGATGGCCCGCACCATGCCGCCGTGGCCGGTCATGTCGGCGCCCGCCGGCGCTGTGGCCGATAACGACAACAAGAAACCGAGTATGATGACGGCAGATGGTCCAAGCCTTGAGGTGGTCACGACGCCTCCCTCGTCTGACAGTCCCGGTAAGCCCGGAAAGAAGGTATATTGGCCGCCGGGGCCGGTCTTGCCAACGCTGTTTTTTGCCAAGGTCATGAACTCATAAATGGCGACGACTGTGACACGTGTTATTTTGTCCACTGGCAAGGAGTTAGGAGGGATTGATGCCAGAGCATCATGACCGACGACACGACGTGGACCAGTGGGCAAAAGAACCGTGCCCCGAAAGGGGTCGATGACCTGTTTCGGTGCGTCAGGAACCCTCACCGGGGCTTTGGCCCCGCTTTCGCGCCCCTTCCTGCCGAAACGGGCCATCAGGCGATCACACTTCGCCGCCATTTATGAGTTCATGACCTAAAGCGAGATCAATCCGGCGCGTGGATGGCGAGAAACGCCGACACCGCCTCGCCGGCCACGGTGGCGACCTCTTCGGCGGTCGGTTCCGGGGCCAGATCGAGCAACCGGCGTATGTAAAGATCGCCCCTGAGGAGGGCGAAAAACTGCCGTGCCGAAGCCACCGGGTCGTTGGTGGCAATTACCCCGGCCTTGTTCAGTTCCTTCAGGTATCCGGCAAGGTTATCGACGGCGGTTTGGGGACCGGTGCGGTAAAAGGCGTTGGCCAGTTCGGGAAAACGGACGCTTTCGGCGATGATGACCCGAAACAGCGCCGTGCTCGGCGGCGCCAGGATCACGCTCAGGAACCGCCGGGCGACTTCGTTCAGGGCCTTGGCTTGGTCCTGGCCCGGCCGGAAAGCCTCGAAGACCGGCGCCAGCAGTTGGTCGCACTTTTCTTTGATGATCGCCTCGAACAGCGCCTCCTTGGCCCCGAAATGGCTGTAGACGGTCTGTTTGGAAACCCTGGCCTCGGCGGCGATGGCGTCCATGGAGGCGGCGCCGTAGCCCAAATCCAGAAACACCCGGGTCGCCGCCTCGACGATCAACGGGCGCTTTCCCGACGGAGTTTCGGCGTCGGTGTCCTTCAAAGAGGCTTCGGCTTTGGCCATACTCTCAACGATACGTGCTCTTTTTCGGCCTTTTGCGACCGCACCAGCGACACGCCCCGACCGGGCGGGCCAAGGCGAAAAAATCGATCAAAAAAGTTGCGTCACGGGAGAGACTATTATAAAATGGACTAGACGGTCTAGTCTAGTTTTTTCTTCCCGGCCGTTTTGAACGAAAAAAAGACGCCGGAAAGAGTCCGGCCCTAGGGATCGGAGACCCTAAAATGCGAGGCTTGGTATTATCACCAAGAACCGGCTTCGGCCGGGTTCCGGCTTGGCGGTTCATTCTCGTTGCCGCCGTTGCCGCGGCGGTGGCTTTGGCGGCGTTTTCCGCCCCTTCACCGGCGCAGGAGAAAAAGCCCCAAACCCCCTCCCAACCGCCAGCTCAGGTCGGCGTCGACGTCGTTATCACCGAACCCCTGAGGCAGACCGTTCCCGTCATCGGCCGCTTTGTCGCCCGCCAGACCGGTGTCGTCGCCGCCCGCGTCAGCGGCCCCGTCGGCGAAATCCGGGTCGAGGTCGGCGACCGGGTCAAGGCCGGCGACGTCATCGCGGTGCTGGTCAACGACATGTTGAAATGGCAGCACGAATTACAAAAGGCCGAGGTGCAACAGTACGCCGCCGCCGTCAAGACACGGAAGGCGACAGCCAAGCTCCGGCGCCAGGAATTGCGGCGGATCGAAAAGCTGATCAAATCCGCCGCCTTTTCCAAAGCCCGCCTCGACGACAAACGCCAGGAGGTCGCCGTCGCCGACAGCCAGGCCGCCGAGGCCCAGGGGAAGCTGAATAGCGCCCGGGCCAACCTGAAGATGACCGGGATAAACCTTTACAATGCCGCCGTCCGCGCCCCCTATTCAGGCGTAATTTCGAAGCGCCACATCGAGGTCGGGGCCTATGTTAACCTGGGCGACCCCCTGGTCACCCTGGTCGACGACGCCCATCTTGAGATCGAGGCCGACGTTCCCGCCAACCGCACCCCGGCTTTACTGGCCGGCACCCGGCTCAAGGCCTACATCAACGGCACCCAGGAAATCGCCGCCCGGGTCCGCGCCGTGGTGCCCGAGGAAAACCCGCAGACCCGGACCCGCACCGTGCGCTTCGTCCCCGAATTACCTCTCGGGATCTCCAGCCTGGCCAACAACCAAAGCGTCACCCTTCAGTTGCCCGCCGGCAACGACGGCACCGTCGTCACCGTCCACAAGGACGCGATCCTGTCACGCAAGGGAAAGACCCTGGTGTTTCTGGTCCAGGGCTCCAAGGCGGTCATGCGGCCGGTGCGCCTGGGCGAAGCCGTCGGCATCCGGTTCATCGTCAATTCCGGCCTGGCGCCCGGCGACAAGGTGGTGGTGCGCGGCAACGAACGGCTGTTGCCGGGACAAGCCATCCGCATCAGAGAACCCTCAAAGCCGGCCAAGGCCGGCGGCTAGGCGCCCAGGGCCATGAACCTTATCGAGCTTTCCATCAAACGCCCCGTCGCCGTGATGGCGGCGGTGATAGCCGTCGTCATGTTCGGCATTTTGGCGCTGACCAAGATTCCGATCCAACTCACCCCCGACGTCCGCAAACCGGTCATCAGCCTGCGAACCGTCTGGCCGGGCGCCGCCCCGGCCGAGATCGAGCGCGAAATCACCAACCGCCAGGAAGAAGTGATGAAGGGTCTCAGGGGGCTGGAGCAGATCATCAGCGATTCCCAGGACGGGCGTTCCCGGATCACCCTGGAATTCGCCATCGGCACCAACATGTCCGAGGCCCTGCTGCTGGTTTCCAACCGGCTCGACCGGGTCGACGGCTACCCCGACGAGGCCGACGAGCCGTCCATCCGCACCGCCAGCTCCGAGGACAACCCGATCACCTGGATCGTGCTGCTGCGTAAACCCGGCAACGACCGGCTCATTCATACCTACGGCGATTTCGCCGTCGACGTCATCCAGGACCGCCTGGAGCGGGTGACCGGCATCGCCCGGGTCAATGTCTACGGCGCGGCGTTGACCGAGATGGAGATCCGCGTCGCCCCCGAGCGCATGGCCCGGTATGGGCTGACGGTAACGGAGGTCTTACGCGTGCTGCGTGAGGCCAATTCCTCGGTTTCCGCCGGCGACGTGAATGAAGGCAAGCGGCGCTACGTGGTCCGCACGGTGGGCGAGTTCGAGCGCCTGGACGACGTCCGCGGGGTGGTCTTGCGGTCCGAACGCGATCCGGCGACGGGGGCCATGGCGCGGGTCACGGTCGGCGACATCGCCGAGGTCCGGTTCACCTCAAAGGAGCCGACGGCGACCATCCGCTTCAACGGCCAGCCGGCCATCGCCGTCAACGCCATCCGCGAAACCGGCGCTAACGTGATCGAAGTCATGCGGGGCGTCCGCAAGGCGCTGGCGGAGCTCAACGAAACCGCGCTTCGGGAGGAAGGGCTCCGGCTGCGCCAGGTCTATGACGAGACCGTCTATATCAATTCCGCCATTGATCTGGTGCAGAAGAACATCTTCATCGGAGGCGCCCTGGCAGCGTTGATGCTTTTGTTGTTCCTGCGTTCGGGAAGGGCGACGCTGGTTGTTTCACTCGCCATTCCGGTTTCCATCATCGGCGCCTTCGTCGCCATGGCCGCCATGGGGCGGTCGTTGAACGTGATCTCGCTGGCCGGCATCGCGTTTGCCGTCGGCATGGTGGTCGATGCCGCCATCGTGGTGCTGGAAAACATCTACCGACGCCGGGAGAAGGGTGAATCGCCGGCCGTCGCCGCCTACCGGGGCACCCGCGAGGTGTGGCCGGCGGTGTTCGTCTCGTCGTTGACGACGGTGATGGTGTTCATCCCGATCCTGGTTATGGAGCTTGAAGCCGGGCAATTGTTCCGTGACATCGCGGTCGCCCTTTCGGTCGCCGTGCTGCTGTCGCTCCTTGTCGCCATTACGGTCATCCCGGCGCTTTCCAACCGGCTGTTGAACGATCCCCGGACCCAATCCGAACGGACCGGGGCCGGGGCCTTCCTAAAGCTGCCGGTGATCGACCCGTTGGCCCGCTGGTTCGTTGCCTCGGTGCTCGAATTCACCCGCCGCATCACCCGGAACCGGTCCCTGGCCATCGCCGTCATCGGGGGTATTTGCGCCACCAGTGCGGTGATCACCTCGGCCCTGATGCCGAAACTGGAATACCTGCCGAGCGGCAACCGCAACCTGATTTTCGGCCATATCCTGCCGCCCCCCGGCTATAACCTAAAAACCACGACCGACATCGCCGGCCAGTTCGAAAGCAAGATATTGCCCCTCCTGGCGGAGGTTTCGGGGCCCGAATCGAAGCCCGGCGAGCCGCCGAAGGTCCAGCGTTTCTTTTTCGTCGCCTCGCGCGGCCGGACATTCCTGGGCGCCGCGGCCGAGGATCCGTCCCGGGTCAGGGAGCTGATCCCGTTCCTGAAGTCCGCCGTTTATTTGGAGCCCGGGACCTTCGGCGCGATCACCCAGCGCTCGCTATTCGGGCGCGGCATCGGCGGCTCGCGGTCCATCGAAATGAACGTCTCCGGACAGCAACTCGACGACGTCCTCGACGTCGCGGTCTTGGCCGTGCAGCGGATCGAGCGGGTGTTGCCCCGGGCCGAAGGCACCCAGATCCGCCCCAAGCCAGGTCTTGAACTGGGGGCGCCGGAGGTGCGGGTGTTCCCGAACCGGATCAAACTCGCCGACAACGGCGTCACCGCCCGCGAATTGGGCGACACCATCGACGCCTTCAACGATGGCCGCCGGGTCGCCGAAATCACCGTCGGCGCCAAGCGCATGGACCTGATGCTGCGGGGCCTCAGGGACGAGATCACCGAGACCCAGGGCATCGGTCAACTGCCGGTGGTAACATCATCGGGCACCATCGTGCCCTTGATCTCATTGGCCGACGTGGAAGTGACGTCGGGGCCTGTGCAGATCCGCCATTTCGAGCGCCTGCGCACGGTGACGCTGGAGATCCACCCCCCCGAATCCATGGCCATGGAGACGGCGCTGGACAAGATTCGCGACGAGGTCATGGAGCCGCTTCGAAACGCCGGCCTGCCCGGCGACGTCAGGCTGCTGCTCACCGGCACCGCGGACAAGCTGTCGCAGACCTGGGACGCCATGGTGATTAACCTGTTGATCGCCGTCGTCATCGTCTATCTGGTGATGGCGGTGCTGTTCGAAAGCTTCATTTATCCCTTCATCATCGTGCTGTCGGTGCCGCTGGCAACCGGCGGCGGGGTGCTGGGACTGGCGTTGGTCAATCTGTTCACCTTCCAGCCGCTGGACATGTTGACGCTGTTGGGCTTCGTCATCCTGATCGGCATCGTCGTCAACAACGCCATTCTCCTGGTCCATCAGACGCTCGTGCACATCCACGAGGAAGGCATGGCCATCGAAGATTCGATCATGGAGGCGACCCGCAACCGCATCCGCCCGATTTTCATGTCAACGCTGACCAGCGTCTTCGGCATGGCGCCGCTGGTGTTCTTCCCGGGCGCCGGATCGGAGCTTTACCGGGGACTGGGCTCGGTGGTGCTCGGCGGCTTGTCGCTGTCGGCGGTCCTGACCCTGGCCATCGTGCCGCCGTTGTTGACGTTGTTCACCGGCGCCCTGGAAAAAAGCGGCCGGCGGATGGCGGCCAAGGCCAAGACGAAAGCCAAGCGGTCGGCGAAAAAGGCCGCGGGCCGGGATCTCAAGCCGGCGCAATGACCGTCCCGGCGGCTTGACTCAGGAAAAAACCAACCCTTCCAATAAAAATCCCAAAAAAACCGGGAAACCCAGGGGGCTCACGAAAACGTGCGTGGCCCGTCATACTCAGGTCGGATAAATTATGGGGCTTTATTTAGATCGAGGGCGGCCGTTGTTAAGCCATGAATACGGAAAATCCCACAAGTAGTATGGGGCGGGGGTTTGACTGGGAACCGGTCAACCGCAACGTTAAGCAGGCGAGTTCGATCCTCAAGGCGATGAGCAATCCCCACCGCCTGCTCGTTATATGCCAACTGGCCGGGGGCGAAAAGAGCGTCGGCGAATTGGAGAAAATCATCGGCCTGTCGCAATCGGGCCTGTCCCAGCATCTGGCCCAGCTGCGCCGGCAAAACCTGGTCAAGACCCGCCGCCAGGCGCAGGCCATTTTCTATTCCCTGGACGGCGACGAGGCGGCCCGGATCATCGACGCCCTGCATGACATCTTCGCCGAAGCCAATGACGCTTCCCCTTTCGGCGCCGACGGTAGCGGCCGCGGCCGCGCCGCCGTCGGCTGATCCCGCCCCTGCCCCCAAGTGATCCCACTGGCCAGGGCCTTATCTCCCCACCTTAACCATTGACAGCGGGCCTTGTGTCCCTACCTTTTCAGGGTCGCCCTCGGCAATGCAGGTGGCCCGTGATTTTCCGCCAATTACTCGACAGCGTTTCGTGCACCTATACCTATTTGCTGGCCGGCCGTCCCGGCGGCGAAGCGTTGATCATCGACCCCGTCATCGAAAAGGTCGACCGTTACCTGGAATTGCTGAAGGAGTTGGACTTGACGCTGGTCAAGGCCATTGACACCCATGTCCACGCCGACCACATCACCGGCATCGGCGCGCTCAGGGACGCCACCCACTGCGTCACCGTGATGGGCAAGGAATCAAAGGTCGACATGGTCTCCATGCGCGTCGACGACGGCGACAAGGTCGAGATAGAGAATATATCGCTCGATGTCATGTACACCCCGGGCCATACGGACGATTCCTATTGCTTCGCCATGAAGGACCAGGTGTTCACTGGCGATACGCTGCTGATCCGCGGCACCGGGCGCACCGATTTCCAGAATGGCGATCCCCGGGCCGCTTATGATTCGCTGTTCAACAAGCTATTGACGCTGCCCGACGAGACGCTGGTCTATCCCGGCCACGACTACAAGGGCGACACCGTCAGCACCATCGGCGAGGAGAAAGCCTTCAATCCGCGCCTGCAGGTCGCCTCGGCCGAGGAATATGCCGACATCATGGACAGCCTCATCCTGCCCGACCCGACGAAGATGGACGTGGCGGTGCCCGCCAACCAGGCCATCGGATTTTCCGGCGACGCCCTGGACATCCAGGAACACACCATCCCCGCCGATCGGGCCATCGAGCGGGTCGGTAATTCGGAAACCCTGTTCATCGATCTGCGCGAGGAAAGCGAACGGGTCCGCGACGGCATCATCCCCGGTTCGGTGCACACGCCCTATCAGCACCTTCGCCAAAACATCGAGCCGGGCGGCATGTTGGCGGCGATCGCGGCGAACCCGGACCAGGAGCTTTTGCTCTATTGCGCCTACGGCGAGCGCTCGGCCCTGGCCTATTCCGAAATGCACGAGGCCGGGCTGGTCAACACCTGCCACTTGGCCGGCGGCATCGACGCCTGGATCAAGGCCGGCGGGCCCGTGGAGCACCCCACCGAGCGGACCGCCCAGGGTTGAGCCCCGAAGGCGGTGACGATAACGATGACGGCGGGGGCGACGACGCCGAAGAAGATAAAACGCCTGACTCCCAGCCGCGCTCGATACCGGCGACGATCTGTTTAGTGGGTTTTTAGATGACCGAAGAACACCCCTTTTCCCGCTTTGTGCGGACCATCGCCCGGGGCCCCAAACTGTCCCGCCCCCTGACCGAGGACGAAATGGCCGAGGCCGCCCGCATGATCCTCTCGGGCGAGGTGAGGGAATTGCAGCTAGGCGCGTTCCTGGCGGTGCTGCGGGTCAGGACCGAGGACCCTGGCGAGGCCGCCGGTTTCGTCCGCGTGGTCAAGGAAGAGGAGATCAAAAAGCCCGAGGGCGCGCCGGAGGTCGACCTGGACTGGCAGTCCTACGCCGGCAAGAAACGGCAATTGCCGTGGTTTTTGCTGTCCGCGCTGCTGTTGGCGCAGAACGGCATCAAGGTCTTCATGCACGGCACCGAGGGCCACACGCCGGGCCGCATCTATACCCGCGAGGCCCTGGAAGCGCTGGGCCTCGAGGTCGCCCAGTCCATTGACGACGCGGCCCGGCACCTGGGCCAACGCAATTTCGCCTACCTGCCGCTGGCCAACCTGGTGCCGCGGCTCGACGAGATTCTCAACCTGAAGCCGATCCTGGGCGTGCGCTCGCCGATCAACACCTTTGTCCGCATGCTCAATCCCTTCGACGCGCCCTATTCCCTGCAATCGGTCTTCCATCCCAATTACGGCGAAATCCACCGCCAGGCGTCGCGGCTCCTGGGTCAACCCTACATGGCCGTCTTCAAGGGCGAAGGTGGCGAGACCGAACGCCGCCCGGCCAAGCCGGTGGTCGTCGAAAACCTGCTTGACGGCGAGAGCATCGACGAGGAATGGCCGGCCATGCTGCCCGGCAAAATCATCAAGACCGACGAGGACATGGACCTGGGCCGCCTGCTCAAGCTTTGGCGGGGCGAAGACGATGACGCCGCCGCCACCGCCGGCGTTATCGGCACGGCGGCGATCGCGCTGCGCCTGATGGGCCGCACCGACGGCATCGAGGACGCCGAGGCCCAGGCCCAGTCGCTGTGGGAAAACCGCGCCGAGTCTCCGCTCGACGTCGAGGACAAGGCCCTCGAAGACGACATCCCGGAACCCGTATAGGCGCTTTTTTCACCTCTAAAAGCCCGCCGGTCCGGCCGAAAGCGCCGGAAATCAGCCCTTTCAGGTTTTGTAATACATTTTAATATCTCCGTTATACCCCGGCAACACGCTTCGGTTATCACTGATCCTGCAAAAGGAGGAATTGGTGATGAGGCCAAGACCCCAACGCGTGCTTGTCGTCGAAGACGACGCCATGATCCAGACGTTCCTGGCCCTTCATCTCAAAAACGAGGAGCTGGCGGTGTCCCGGGCCGCCACCGGCGGGGAGATGTTCGGGGCCCTGGCGGCGGAAGACATCGACCTGATCATCCTCGATTTGAATTTGCCGGACAGGGACTAAAATAAGTCCCGGCTCCGGGCGTCAGCCCCGCAAGGGATTAACCGGGGCCGGTCGGACTTCGCGTTCGGTCCGGTCATGGGCGCTCAGGTCCCGGGCGGCCAGTTCCTGGGCAACGATGTATTTGAGCTCTTCCTTGATGATCTCGGTGTGCCGGGTCGGCTCGGCCTTGAGCACGGCGGAGATGATGGCGACGCGCACCGGCTTCGCCAGGCGCTCGAAGTTCTCCAGCATCAGGAACTTGACGCTCGGCCGCACGGTCCCGGACAGCAGCAGGCTCAGCACCAGCTTCTTGCGGATGTCGTTGCGCATGTTGCCGGCCTCGGTGAGCTCGAAGAACTCGGAGACGAATTGGCGCGGCGCGATCGAGCCGTCGAGCATCATCTGTAGGTTCTCGCGCAGCGCCAGGGTGTACTGCTCGCGGGTCTGGACGATGAAGCGCGACGTGTGGCGGCGCACCTCGGCGATGGTTGTCGGGTCGAAATCGCTCTCGGAAACGAATTTCAGGCATTCGCGGACCAGCGGGTGGCGGGACATCTCGCCGACCACCTGCATGACGCCGCTGATCAGCTTCGTGCGCCCGCCGAGCGGGCACAGGCGGGTCGCCGCCGCCAGCGCCATCGGCACCTCGGGGTCGCGGCTGGCGACCATGGCCAGCGGCAGCGGATCCTCGAAACCGCGCAGGTCGATGTTGTGGTTCATCAGGTTTTCCGGGATCAGCATCCGGTCCTCGGCGCCGGGCAGCACCAGGGGCTCGCGCTTGCGGTACCTGTCCTTGATCTTGAGCGCCGTCCGCAGGCCTTCCTGGGTGATCCCTAAGGCGTTCGCCATGGTTGACTCCTTTTAGTCCCTATTAGGCCCCCTGGAATTCCGGGGCCTTCCCCGCCCCTTGTTTTAGTCCCTGTCAGGCCCCAGCGGATTTTTCACCACAGAGCACACAGAGATCACAGAGAATTTTTTTCATCTCTGTGCCCTCTGTGGTCTCGATGGTTATATTCTTCATTCTTACAATTCCAACCCGGTGGTGTCGGTGCCGAGCGCGACCCGTTGTGCCGCCTCGGCCGACCAGTTGCAGGCCGCGTCGCCTTGCTTCCATTGGTCGAAAAACCGTTCGCCCTGGCGGAAGGCACCGGCCGGTGCGCCTTCGTTTTGGCTATGCTGCTCGATCAGCGCCTGGCGGGCGCCTTCG
>PTLK01000219.1 GCA_002938075.1 Alphaproteobacteria bacterium MarineAlpha3_Bin3 | reverse complement strand
ACAACATACCGGACTGTTTCTGGTCCAAGGAAAGCATGAAGATCGCCGCCTTCTGGGGGCCCGACAACGCCTGGTAATCGTCCTTGGCTTTCGCCATGGATCAGCCAGCTCCTTCATACAGGGTGCCGTCGAAAGATGCGGGGCCCATGATACCACCAAAGCCCCTGAATCCCTAGGGATCAAGCGCTAAAACCGCTAAGCATTAACCCTTATTCGTTAACTGAATGTTACGAATAAGGGGTTACGAGTGCTACTCTTGCATTCAATTTCAGGCGGCATAGGAGGCCACGGGAAACATGCGCTGGAGACCGGCGGCGACAGGTTTGGCGGCGGGGTTGATTGTCTTGCCCTTATTAACTTTTTCTCCGCTTGCGGCGAGCGAAACGGTTCTCGCCCAATCCGCCCCATCCCAGCTACAAGCCCCAAGACCGCCCGGAAAAAGAAAGCTTGGTGTTTCCAACCAAGTGCAGACGTATCTACATCCGGTCCGCAAGTTCACCCTGGCCATTCCGCCGGGCATGGAAGTATTCGAACGCGGTGAAACGGTTCAGGTTTCGATCCGGTCGCGCCAGGGATACAAGATCAACGTCCAGACGGGTGACGCCAAGCCCAAGGTGAGCTTGGCACAGATGACGGCCAAGCTTGAAGCGCAGTACCTGGGGCCCGGCAAGCCGTGGTCACAGAAAACCAATCAGCGAACCTTGAGCGTTGCCGGCCTTGCCGCTAACGAGACCATTTATGAGGGCGCCGGAACCCGGGTGAGAGTGGTCATCGCGCGGGGCGAAAAGTCGGACTTCGTTTTCATGTTTTTCGCTCCCCGGGAGACGTATGAATCCCTGGCGTCGAAATTCGATTGGATATTGGCCAATTTCCAGCCCAATCCGGCCGAACGGCTAACCGCGGCGGGTGGCGGTCCGTCGCCGGGGGCGGGGGCAAAGACGGGCATTGCGCCGAAGCGTTTCGCCGAACCCGGGTACGGGTATTCCATCCAGTATCCCGGCGATTGGGTAGTCACCCAGTCTTCGGCCAATACCGCCATCTTTAGCGGCAAGAAGGGCACCGATGCCTTCCACGCCATCATCAGCATCCAAAACGTCAAGCCGCCGGAGGCGAAAACCCCGGCCCAGGCCTCCCTTAGGGCTTTAGCGGACTTGAAGGCCTCGCTGTCGCGGGAAGCCTCCAGTGTTGTCTTTGTCGGTGAACAGCCGCTGACCTATAAGAACGAGAATCTCAGTCTCGAAGGCCGGCAAATAATCGTCACCTATACCTTTGCCGGCGAACGCTACCGCAAATGGGCGTTGGTGGTGCCCCGGCCATCCGGCACGGTGGCCCATATCTGGTCCTACACGGCGCCGGATTCGCAATTTAGGACCTTCCGTCCATTTGCCGACGCCATGCTCAAATCCTGGACCATCCGTCCCGGAGACGGTTAATGCCACGGGTCGTTTATTTTGCCGCGGCGTTTCTATGGGCCGCCGCCGTCGGACCGTTGCCTTTAAAGGCGGCGGAAACCAAGGGACCCCTGTCCTTTGATGAACTGGTCGAATATTTCGATTCCATCGTTTTCCAATCGGAAATTCAGGACGTTCAGCCCTCCCGGGTGGTCAAGAAATGGACCCAGCCCTTGCGCGTGGCGATCCGTTCCTTCGAGGAGGTTTTAATCGAAAAGGACGGGCGCGAGATACTTCGGTTGAAGCAGGTGAAGGTCAGAAAACCCCACCTGAAGTTCATCAAGAAGCACCTCAACAGCCTGATTAAGGCGACGAAACTGAAGACCGAAGACTCCAAAAAGACCGGCGAGCTGCCCAATTTCATGATTAATTTCGTCCCCCGCCGGCAGATGGGCAATCCCTATCTGGCCAAGGCCAATCCGAAGCTGTTGAAAAGGCTGGCGTCGGAAGGCGGGTGTTACTTTCTGGTTTGGGCCGACGGCACCACCGGCAAGATCAAAAGCGCCATTATCGTGGTTAATTCAGAACGTTTACTAATTAGGATAAACCATTGTTTATTAGAGGAAATGACCCAGGCCCTGGGACTGCCAAATGACAGCAACAGGATCGAGAAATCGATCTTTTCCGACCGCAGCCGCCGCACCGATTTGACCCGCACCGACCTGATTGTTCTGAAGACCCTTTATGATCCCAGGATGAAGGCTGGCCTAGTCCGCGCGGAGGCGATGACGGTGGCCCGCGAGATCATCCGCGACCTGGACGCCGCCTTGCCCTGAGGCCGTGGACACGTCCTTGATTCGGCGGATAAAGCAGGCCAACCTCAGCGGTCGGATTCATCCACCAGTTCCAGCATTTCAACCGCCAGGTTGATGATCCTCTCGGTTTCCGACCACAGGCCGAGGCCGGGGATGTCCTCGACCGGTATCCAGGTGGCCTCGTCGGCATCGCCGCCGGGACTGGGTTCGGTTTCGGCCGACGGGGGGATGCGCGCCAAAAACTCGACCAGGGTATAGTGGTACTGGATCTTGCCCGCATCGTCCCGGCGGATGGAATCGACGACGTCCACCAGACCCAGAATGCCGATAGTCAGGCCGGTTTCCTCCATGACTTCGCGCCGCGCCGCCTCGGATACGGTTTCGCCGAGTTCCTGGGCCCCGCCGGGCAGGCTCCATTGGCCTTTCCGGGGCGCCTTGCCGCGCTTGATCATCAGCACGCCGCGGGCGCCCAATACCACCACGCCGATGCCGACAAGGGGCCGTTCGGGATATTCCCTGGTCATTTTTAAATGGGCTCCGGTACCATTGCGGCAAAGACGGATTTAATTGGTTCTGATGGATGGTTTTTTCTATATATCCAGGTACTATGACGAAAGATTAAAATTTAACCCTATGGCCAACTCTATAGGGGCGTATGGATGTCAGAAACCAAACTTCAGCGGCAGACCTTGCAGGCCGGGGACCGGATTTTCAAGGAAAGCGAAAAAGGCCACCTGGCCTATATCGTCCAGTCCGGCGAGGTGGAGATTTTCAAGGTCATCGACGGGCTCGAAACGGTCCTGGGAAGGATCGGCCAGGGCGGCATCTTCGGCGAGATGGCGCTGATCGATTTCCACCCCGAATGGCCGGCGCCAGGGCCTCGAAGGGGTCGACCATCATCGTCGTCAACCGCACCACCTTCGAGCAAAAGATGAAAAAGGCGGATCCGTTCATCAGGGGGCTTTTGAACATCCTTGTCAATCACATCCGGTC
>PTLK01000218.1 GCA_002938075.1 Alphaproteobacteria bacterium MarineAlpha3_Bin3 | reverse complement strand
GACGACGATGTTCTGGTCCGGCGCTTCGAGGAAACCCGCCGCCGCCATCCCCTGGCCGACGACCGCCCGGTCAGCGACGGGCTCAGGCGGGAAAGGGTCCTGATGGCCGACGTCCAGAAACAGGCCAACATCATCGTCGATACCTCGGAAATGGCCCTGGCCGATTTGAAGCGTACCCTCGAAGGCCATTTCGGGTTGGAAGGCGAAGGCCATCTTAACGTCTTCGTGACCTCTTTTTCGTACCGCCGCGGCCTGCCCAGGGATGGGGATCTGGTTTTCGACGTCCGGTTCCTGAAAAACCCCCATTACGATTTGGACCTGAGGGAGCTTTCCGGCCTCGATGAGGCGGTCGGGGAATTCATATCCGCCGATGAACGGTTTCAGCCGTTTTTCGACAACCTGACGCGGCTCCTCGAACCCCTGCTCATCGGTTACGCCGATGAGGGCAAGAGCTATCTGACCATTGCCTTTGGGTGCACCGGCGGCCGCCATCGCTCTGTTTTCGTTGCCGAAAAACTGGCCCGTTGGCTCGACGGCAAGGACCGGCACCTGCAATTGCGCCACAGGGACTTGGACAAATCGGGCAATTGATATCAAACTCCCGGCAAGGACGGCACCGGATCGAGTTTTTCCCTTGATCCTGAGGCGCAGCCGGGGATTATCACGCCATGTGGGAAGGGCCGCTTTAAGATGATCGGTTTGGTGCTTGTGACCCACGGTCGCTTGGCCGAGGAACTGATCGCGGCGCTGGAGCACGTGGTCGGGCCGCAGTCGAACGTCATTGCCGTCTGCATCGGCCCCGACGACGACATGGAACAACGCCGGGCCGAAATTCTCGACAGCGCCGCCAAGTCGGACGAAGGGGACGGCGTCGTGCTGTTGACCGACATGTTCGGCGGCACGCCGTCCAATCTGGCGATTTCCGTCATGGACAAGGCGAACGTGGAGGTCATCGCCGGCGTTAACCTACCGATGCTGATCAAGCTGGCCAGCGTCCGTAAGACCGAGCCCCTGGCCGACGCCATCGAGGCGGCCCAGGAAGCCGGGCGCAAGTACATCAACATCGCGTCTAAGCTGCTGTCCCAGGGCCAGGAATGAGCACCGGCGGCGGCCCCTCCCGGGAAGCGGAACCGGCGTTCGACGCCTCAGTCGGGGCGGGCGGAGAGGCGGGCAACGGCACCGTCCGCCGCCGGGTGACCATCCTCAATTCCCGCGGCCTGCACGCCCGTGCGGCGGCGAAGTTCGCCAAGACCGTTGGCGCCTACGATGCCCAGGTGACGGTGAGCAAGGGCGAGCAGACGGTTTCCGGGCTGTCGATCATGGGGCTGATGATGTTGGCGGCAACGCCGGGAAGCGATGTCGACCTGATCGCCGACGGGCCCGACGCCGATGCCGTCATCGAGGCGCTGGTGGCGTTGATCGCCGACCGGTTCGACGAAGACGACGCCGAGGGAAAAACCTGAAGACCCATTCGCGGGCCCGACTGGCCCGGGCAGGAATTCAATGGCCAAGGAACAACATTTCGACGGACAGGGCGTGGCGGCGGGGATCGCCATCGGCACGGCGTATGTCCGCGAAAGCGGCGCCGTCGACGTGCCCGAACTGCGGATTCCCAAAAACCAGGTGGAAAAGGAGCAAAAACGCCTGAAAGCCGCCGTCCGCCTTGCCCGCCGGCAAATCCGCCTGGTCCAATCCCGGGCCGCCGCCAAATCCGGCACCGCTGGTGAAGAGCTAACGTACCTCCTCGATGCCTACCTGCACATGCTTCAGGATTCGCGCCTGGTGCGCGGTGCCGAGCAGCGTATCGCCAACCAACAGATCAACGCCGAAGCCGCCGTCAAGGCCGAAATCGTCGACATCGCCCAGGTCTTCCAGGCCATGGACGATTCCTATATCGCCGCGCGGGTCGACGACATCCGCGAAGTCGGCAACCGGCTGCTCAGGAACCTGACCAAGACCCCGATCAAGCCGTTTTCGGCGGCTCCGGAAAATAGCATCGTCATTGCCGAACAATTGACCCCCGCCGACACGGCGCAACTCGACCCGGCGCAGATCGTCGGCGCCGCAGCCATGCTCGGCAGCGCCGAAGGCCATACCGCGATCATGGCCCGGGCCTTAGGGCTGCCGACGGTCCTCGGCGCGGCCGGGCTGACCGGGGGCGTGCGGTCCGGAGATCGCGTCATTGTCGACGGGTCGGCCGGTCACGTCGTCGTCAACCCGGCGCCGAAGACGATCGCCGCTTATGAACGCCACCGCACCGAACACCGGCGCCAGACCCGCCGCCTCGACCGCCTACGGAACCTGGCCGCCATCACCCGCGACGGCGCCGAAATCACCCTCCAGGCCAACGTCGAGCTGCCCATCGAAATGAACATGGTGACCCAGGCCGGGGCCCAGGGCATCGGGCTGTTGCGCAGCGAATTCATGTTCATGAACCGCGACGACGTTCCCAGCGAGGACGAGCAGGTGGACGCGTTGCGTTCCGTCATCGGGGTCATGGGAAAACGCTCGGTCACCGTCCGCACCCTTGACGTCGGCGCCGAAAAGCCGGTGGCGGCGTTGTTGAACGGCATCGAGGAAAGCGCCGTTTCCAACCTCGGCCTGCGCGGCATCCGCCTGTCGCTGGCGCAGACGGACGTCCTGGAAACTCAGTTTCGGGCCATCCTCCGGGCCGCCAACAGCGGTCACGTGCGCGTCCTCCTGCCGATGGTGTCGCAGGTCGGGGAAATCCGCCGCGCCCGCGAGATCATGAAGAAAGCCGCCGCCAAGCTGCACCGCCGCGGGGTGACGATTCCCGATCCGCTGCCGCCCATGGGGGTCATGATCGAAGTCCCCGGCGCCGCGCTGGCGGCCGATGCCTTTGCCCAGGCCAGCGACTTTTTCGCCATCGGATCGAACGACCTGACCATGTACACGCTGGCCATCGACCGCGGCAACGAACACGTGGCGCACCTGTTCGATCCGCTGCATCCGGGGGTCCTCCGGCTGATCCAGTTTACCGCCACGGCGGCGCTTCGCGCCCGCATCCCCGTCAGCATCTGCGGCGAAATGGCCGGCGACCCCCGCTATTCGGCGCTGCTGTTGGGGCTCGGCATCCGCGATCTGTCAATGACGCCAAGCAGCATCCCGCGCGTCAAACAGCGGATCCGCGAAATGGACATGGACGCCGCCAACCGCCGCGCCGGCGTGATCATGGACCAGGTGGACTCCGGGCGGATCGCTACCCTGCTTGATGATTTCAACGCCCTGGCATAACATACAATCGTATTCACCCCTGCATAACGTCCCC
>PTLK01000217.1 GCA_002938075.1 Alphaproteobacteria bacterium MarineAlpha3_Bin3 | reverse complement strand
TCGCCGGTGATCAGCAGGCTGATGGAGCCCGGAAAACCGTTATCCCGGGATTCAAGAAACCGCGCCGCGGCGGCGGCGAAACCGGCGATCGCGGTTTTCATGTCCGACGCGCCGCGGCCGTAAAGCCGGTCGCCTTTGATCTCGGCGGCGAAGGGATCGACGGACCATTCGTTGGCGTCGCCAACCGGCACCACGTCGGTATGGCCGGCGAAACAAAAGTTGGGCGCCCTGTCGCCGATGCGGGCATAGAGGTTCTGGACCTCGGGCGCATTGCCGGTGGCAAAGGGCAGCCGGTGACAGGTGAAACCGAGCTCTTCGAGCGCCGATTGCAGGACGTCCATGGCCCCTTCGTCGGCCGGCGTCACCGAAGGGCAGCGGATCAGGGCCTGGGCAAGGTCGACGGGGTCCATGACACGGCTCAATCGCGGAGCAATTCGTTGATGGAGGTCTTGGAACGGGTTTTCTCGTCGACCTGCTTGACGATGACGGCGCAATATAGACCGGGACCAGGGTTGCCGTCCGCCAGCGCCGGGCCGGGCAGGGTTCCCGGCACGACCACCGAATAGGCCGGCACGCGGCCGAAATGGATTTCGCCGGTGGCGCGGTCGATGATCTTCGTCGAAGCGCCGATGTACACCCCCATGGACAACACCGCGCCTTCCTCGACGATGATGCCCTCGGCGACTTCGGAACGGGCGCCGATGAAACAATGGTCCTCGATGATCACCGGGCTGGCCTGAAGGGGCTCAAGCACGCCGCCGATGCCGGCGCCGCCGGAAATGTGGCAGTTCTTGCCGATCTGGGCGCAGGAACCGACCGTCGCCCAGGTATCGACCATGGTCCCGGTATCGACGTAGGCGCCCAGATTGACGAAGCTGGGCATCAGGATGACGCCCGGCGCGATATAGGCCGAATGGCGGACGATGCAGTTGGGCACGGCGCGGAATCCGGCATCGCGGAACTGGGCGTCGTCCCAGCCTTCGAACTTGGACCTGACCTTGTCGAACCAGGGCGCGCCGCCGGGGCCGCCGTCGATGGTCGCCATGTCATTGAGGCGGAACGACAGCAACACGGCTTTTTTGAGCCATTGGTTGACCCGCCACTCGCCGCCGTTCTTCTCGGCGACCCGGGCCTGGCCGGAATCCAGCAAATCGAGGGCGGCGTCGACGGCGTCGCGGACGTCGCCGGTGGTGCCGGTGCCGATCTTCTTGCGGTCATCCCAGATGCCGTCGATGGTCGATTGCAGGGCGGCGGTGCTCATGGGGTCTCCGTCGGCGGCGGTTAGGGTGCAGGGCTCAAGAGGCGTGAGAAAATGCGGCACCCCGGGCAGGGTGTCAATACGAACTGGGCTTGAAGACGGGTCCCTGGGGATCGGCCGATTTAATCGGCCGTCAACCGGCTGAGCCACGATACAAGATCGTCGACGACGTGGTGAACGTCCACTTCCGGGGGCGGCCCTTGGTTGTCCCCGGGGTTGTCCCCGGCGTTGCGGACCCAGACCGTGATCATGCCGAGCGCCGCCGCCGGGCCTAAGTTGCGGGCCAGGTCTTCGACCATCACCGTTTTCCCGGGCTTCAACCCGAACCGCTCGACCAGATTCTCATAGGCCTTGGGCTCCGGCTTGGGCAGGTAATCGGCGCTGATGATATCGAAGACGGCCTCGAAGTGGTGGCCGATGGAAAGCCGGTCCATGATCCGGTGCGCATGGTCCGCCGGGCCGTTGGTGTAAATGATCTTGCGGCCGGGAAGCCGGGACAAGGCCCGGTCCAGCGACGGGTTGGGGGAAACATTGCCGAGGTCGATATCGTGGACGTATTCCAGGAAAGGCCCCGGTTCCATGGCGTGGTGGTTCATCAATCCGCGCATGGTGGTGCCGTGGGACAGGTAATAGGCCTGGCGGAGCTCGCCGGCCTGTTCCAGGGTCAAATCCAGAAAATCCGAGATATATCGGGTCATCCTTTCGTCGACTTGGGCGAAGACGTCTGAAGAGGCCGGATAAAGGGTATTGTCGAGGTCGAAAACCCAGGTTTCGGCCTCCAGAAGACGGGCCTTTGAAGCGGCGGATTGATCCATATCGCAATTGAGGATATTGTCCCGCATCCGGTTGCCTATTTTATATCCAGAGTTCCCGAAGGAATAGCCTCTCGGGGTGATTCCAGGCTGGCGGGACGGGATTTGATCCCCTAAACTCCAAAAAATTGACCACGGGGTTATCGACCACGGGTTTTATCGGTCCCTAGAAAAAAACCAGGAATACATATGGCAATGTCCAAAAACGGACAAAAAAGACTTGAGAAAAATTTGGACGAAAAAGCGGATTCGGGGAGATCCGAAAAACGACCAGACATTAAGGCGTCCGAACAGGAAAAGCTGCTTGCCGGGTATCCGGGGGCTGCCCTTCTGGTCGCCGACGACGGGTCGATCCTGCATTCCAACACCAAGGCAGCCGGTCTGGAGGCCCTGATCCAGCATGACGCGGCACCGGAAATAAAAAACCTGATCGAGAAAGCCCGGACCAACGGCTCCGTTGCCGCCGACTCGGTGTCGCTGAACAGCGCCAAGGGTAAAATCGTCCTTGAAATCACCGTCGTTCCCGGCCTGGGGGAAGCCGGTGAAATGTTGGTCACGGCCCGCGACATGACCATGGAACGCAACCTGCGCACGGCCCTCGTCGAATCCCGGCAGCGGTACAAGGACCTGGTCGAGGTCTCCAGCGACTTTTCCTGGGAGGTCAACCCGGAAGGAGAATTCGTCTTCGTTTCGCCACGCGGCGCGCTTGGTTTCAAGGCCGAGGAACTGATCAACAAGAAAACCGAGGATTTCGTCCTTTCCCCGGAGGAATTTTCGCCGTTGCCGTTCGTCAGCGAACGGTCGCTCGACAATGTCGAGATTTGGATGAACCACAAGGACGGATCGACGGCGTGCGTGGTTCTGTCCTGCGTGCCGTTGATGGCCGAGGAAGACGGCAAGCAAGTGTGGAAAGGCACGCGCGGGGTGTGCCGGAACGTCACCGAGGAACGCGAATACGAATCCGCCCTGGCCCAGGCCCGGCGCCGAGAACAGCACCTCAATTACATCGTCAGCACCATCCGCGACGAGCTGGAACCCCACAACATGCTCAACACCGCCGCCGCCGCCACGGCCAGGGCCCTGGGCGTGGCCGGTTGCCGCATTTACCGCCGCGACGAAAAGAACACGTACATGATTGCCGCCGAACACGGCAACACCGAAGGGCTAGATAATTTGGACGCCCGATTTGCACCTCTTGAATCCGGCGACCAAATAGCGGAAATAACCCTCGGCAATTGGTATGTTAT
>PTLK01000216.1 GCA_002938075.1 Alphaproteobacteria bacterium MarineAlpha3_Bin3 | reverse complement strand
GAACGCGCGATGATCTTGCCACCGATCGCCGCCTGGATGGCGATCTTGAACAATTGCCGCGGGATCAAACCTTTAAGCTTGTCACAGATGACGCGGCCGCGGCTTTCGGCGTGGCTTGAGTGGACGATGAAGCTGAGCGCGTCCACCGGTTCGGAATTGACCAGGATCGATACCTTGACCAATTTGCCTTCGGCGTAATCCGCCAGTTCGTAATCGAAGCTGGCGTAGCCACGCGACACCGATTTCAGCCGGTCGTAGAAATCGATGACCACCTCGTTTAACGGCAACCGGTAGCGCAGCATGGCGCGCTGGCCGACGTAGGTGAGCTCCGTCTGCTCGCCCCTGCGCTCCGTGCACAGCGCCAGCACGGATCCTAAGTATTCGTCGGGAACTATGATGGTGGCGTTGATCCACGGTTCCTCGATGAAAGCGATGTGGGTCGGGTCGGGCAAATCGACCGGATTGTGCAGTTCCTTCATCTCGCCCGAATGGGTGTGGATACGGTAAACGACGCTGGGCGCGGTAGTAATCAAGTCGAGGTCGAACTCGCGCTCCAGGCGCTGTTGGATGATTTCCAGGTGCAGCAACCCTAAGAACCCGCAGCGGTAGCCTAAGCCCAGCGCGGCGGATGTTTCGGCCTCGTAATGGAAACTTGCGTCGTTGAGGTGGAGCTTGGCCAAGCTGTCGCGCAAGTCCTCGTAGACGCCGGAATCGACCGGGAACAGGCCGCAGAACACCACCGGCACTGACGGCTTGAAGCCGGGCAGCGCTTCGCTGGCCGGGCGCTTGTCCTCGGTGATGGTGTCGCCGACCCGGGTATCGGCGACGGCCTTGATGGCGGCGGTCAGGAATCCGATCTCGCCGGGACCCAGTTCCTTGTCCTTTTCCTGCTTCGGCGTGAAGTGGCCGACCTGTTCGACCTGATAGGAGGCGCCTGACGCCATCATCCGGATCTTCATGCCTTTCTTCAGCACCCCGTCCTTGATGCGAACCAGGGTCATCACCCCCAGGTACGGGTCGTACCAACTGTCGACCAGCAGCGCCTTCAGCGGTGCTTCCGAATCGCCCTCGGGCGCCGGCAGGCGTTCGACCAGGGCTTCGAGCACGTCTTCGACGCCGTGGCCGGTCTTGGCCGAAATTTCCAGGGCGCCGGAGGTGTCGAGCCCCACCACTTCTGATATCTGCTCGCGGATGCGGGCCGGTTCGGCAGCCGAAAGGTCGATCTTGTTCAACACCGGTAGGATTTCGTGATTGGCTTCGATGGCCAGGTACGCATTGGCCAGCGTCTGCGCCTCGACGCCTTGCGTCGCGTCGACCAATAGAAGCGAGCCCTCGCAGGCGGCCAGCGAGCGGCTGACCTCGTAGGTGAAATCGACGTGGCCGGGGGTGTCTATGAGGTTGATCTGATAGGTCTCGCCGTTCCGGGCCTTGTATTCGAGGCGCACCGTCTGCGCCTTGATGGTGATGCCGCGCTCGCGCTCCAGCTCCATGGAATCGAGGACCTGCTCGGTCATCTCGCGGTCTTCGAGGCCACCGCATATCTGGATCAATCGATCGGCGAGGGTAGATTTGCCGTGGTCGATGTGGGCGATGATGGCGAAGTTGCGGATATGAGCAAGGTTGCTCATTGGCGCCTGTCCCGTTCCGCGAGGCGCGCCTTGTAGCCGGCCCTATATTCGTCCCTGGTAAATGCGTGTCCGCACACCATGCACGTCACCGGCCCGAAGGGCTCGGCCTCGGGATCGAAGCCGCCGGGGGGGACGTTCTGCGCCTCGCCGCAATCCGGGCACGGCACGGGGGTGATGGTGGTTGGGGTCATGGCGGGGCTTCTATCACCCAAACGGCCGGGGCTCAATAAGACTCGATGAAGGCGGGGGGCGGTGGGGCCCCTAAAGCGCCGGATCGGGGGGGCCGTTCTGGCGGCACGCTGCGATGACGGTGTTGCGCAGCAGGTCGGCGATAGTCACCGGCCCAACGCCGCCCGGCACCGGGGTGATGAAGCTGGCGACCGTCTTGGCCTCGTCGAACGCCACGTCGCCGACCAGCACCACTCTCAGCGACGGCACCAGCCCGTGGTCCCGTTTCAGCGCCGCTACACAGGCGGTGATTTTTCCCTGAGCCGGGCGGTGAACGCCTTGCCGTCGATGATTCGCGCCTCAGTCACTTATCTCTCTCCACCTAGGCTCTCCATCCAGTCATTGAGTTTCTTCATTAGCATTTCCGTATCGCCTTCGACCAATAACGTCTTTTGTCGGTGGCTGGCGCCCGATTTTACCGAGATCGACGTCTTCGACAGCCGCCATGATTTCGCCACCATCCCGATCAGCATCTTGTTGGCCTTGCCGCCCTCGGGGGGCGCGGTTACGGTGGCCTTCAGCGCCGGGATTCCTTGGGCGTCGGCGACGGTTCCGCCGATGGCGTTGCGAGCCGCTTTGGGCGTCAGGCGCACGCGCACGCTGAGCCCTCCGGAAACCCGGACCAAAGGCTTGTTCCTATCCAAAATTCAGGAAGATCCAGATGATGAACCGCTGCGCGAACATCAACAGCAGGATCAGGACCACCGGCGAGATATCGAAGTTGCCCAGGTTCGGCAGCACCTGGCGGATGGGCCTGAGCGCCGGTTCGGTTAGCCGGTCGATCAATTCGCCGACCATGTAAACGAAGCGGTTGGAAAGATTGACGACCTTGAACCCCACCAGCCAGGAAAGCACGACGCCGATGATGACCAGCCACATATAGAGGTCGATCACCTGCAATATCAGCCAAAGAAAGGGATTGGACATTATCCGGGAAGCGTTCAAAGGGATGTTGCGAAACCGGGGCAAAGCCTAACTTTCCCCTCGGGGCATGGCAAGGGCGCACAACCCCGCCTCGGAGGGCAAAAGCACACGGTCCTTCAGTCCGGCAACCTGTAAGGATCTTCCCAGCCACCGTAAGGCCAGGATTCGAGAAGTTTCCAGGCGCCGTCCTTTTTTTCTAGGAGGTGCGAGGCCCGTCCCGGCAAATCGACGCCCAGGGCTTGCCGCACCTTTTTCGAGGTCTGGAATACCCAGGCGTGGGAGGCCCCCATGCCGGCCATGAAGTCCTTGAGCGATTTGTCCCTGTCGGCAAAGTCGTAGCTTGCCGGCACCGAAGGCGCCTTTCCGGGGGTGGAATCCTTGGTCAGTTCATAGCGCACCATCAACGCCGCCAGGCCGTTCCCCTTGGGATCGATGATCCCCAGTCGCGCCCCTGGGGGCAGCATGGCGGCCAGGTCCTTGCCGACCATGCGCAGGTGTTCCTTTTGCGGCCTGAGATCGAAGCGAAGGTCCGGGGCCGCCGCC
>PTLK01000215.1 GCA_002938075.1 Alphaproteobacteria bacterium MarineAlpha3_Bin3 | reverse complement strand
TTTTCTCTGTCAGCCGATCGTATTGTAAGCCACGGAATGAGCCGTTAAGGTCCGTCCATGTTTGAGTTCGTCGGCGAGGCAGAGCCCCTCGTAAACATCATTTTCCTGGCCGTCACCGGGTATATCGCGCTCCATGGAATCCGCTTCAGGAACGAAGAAGGCGAAAGCGATTTCGTGCGCCTGTTGTTCGGCTCCATCGCGGCGGTATTTTTCTTTATGGTGCTTTTCCAGGACGTGCTGGGAATAGTCCAGTTTTAGACCCCCGGATTGAGGGCCGGAAACCCCCTTCAACCGCAGTCCCTAATACAGCGAACAAGCGCGGCCCGTGGTTTGGCTTGAATTCAGATGCGGCCGGAAAGGCCTATTACCTGCACTCGCCGACGGAACCGCCTTTGCAAACGGTCTTGCCGTCGATCCAGGTGGCGTCCGACATCCTGACGGCGCCGAACTTGGTCCCCTTGATCTTGGCGCCGGTAAGATTGGACCGCTCCAGATCGGCACCTTCCAGGTTGGCGCCCGAAAGATCGGCGCCGGAAAGGTTGGCGTCTTTGATGATGGCCTTCTGGAGCCTGGCTCTTTTCAGGTTCGCCCCCGACAAATCGGTGTTCGACAGGTCGGCGCCGCGAAGGTCGGTTTTTTCCAGGTTGATGGCTTTCAAATTGGAATGATGGAGGACGATATCTTCCATCCTGGCGCCACTCAGATCGGCGCCTTCCAAGCCTATTGTCTTGCACCAATTGACCCTTTTCTCTTTTTTCGGGTCGGCACATATTCTTTTGAACTCACACTTGGACCAGACCACGAAGGCCGCCGGCGGTTCGTAGCATTCCGCCTTTGCAGGCACCGGCGCCAAAAGTCCCGCGACCGCAAGGGCCGACAACACAGAAAACAAACTTTTTTTCATGGTCCCACCTCACTCAGCCTCATCCCAAGGGGGGTTGAAACCCATGGACAACCCAGTCACCCAAGGACCGGGCGACTGAGTCTATTGCAGATACATCGACAACCAAACGCCGGCGCCGAGAACAACGGTTATGCCGACAACGATGATGCCCATCACCATGAGCTGCTTGCCGGCCGACGGCATGGTGTCATCTTTTTCAGGCGCTGTTTCTTCTTCAGGCGCATTTTCTTCCGACATGAAAGGCTCCCCTATACTTTTTAGAGTACTCTGCAAAAAAAATTCGTTCCCTAGGAACGGTTTTCCAGATTGTCCCCTCGGATTAATGGGGCATTGGATGATGACACTTTTAGACCCGTTTGCCAACCGGGCAATTTCCCCGAAGCCGCTACAAAGGCTTGTACATCCGCTGTTCGGCGTCCTTTTCCGGGACGCATAACAGCCGTTCGGGCTCAGGCAAGGCCATTTGCTTTAGCATATAAACGGCGCGCAGGCGAATCGTCGACGGCCGGGGGGTACCGTAAATGATCCTGTTGACAAGGTTGGGCCCTTCGATCGCGCCTTCGTCGATTTTCAACGCCTGAATGTAATCGGCAAGCGCCTTTTCGAAGTGCTGGGACGTGCCCCCGGGCCGGCAGCCCAGGCGGTTGTACATAGTGCCCCGGTTGGCGTAGGCGCCGGCATAAACGCCTATCCCCGTAATGTCGTCGGGTTCCAGGTTGGCCTTGAGAAATTTAATCAAATAGGTGAATTCGGCCTCTGCTTCAATGTAGCGCTCGGCCTGCAAATACACCAGCGCGCGGCCCATTAGGGCGCCGCGGTGATCGGGAGACTTCTCGAGAGCCACGTCAAAGCGTTCCAGGGCGGCGTCAAATTTACCGTCGCCGAAGAGGATGTCGCCCTGGCGGACTTCGTAATCGCCTGGCGGCGCCTGAAGATAGCTTCCGGACACGGCCCAGAACGTGAATCCACCAAAGGTGAGTAAGGCCATCAGGATGATGAACCGGCGCAGCACCCTTGGATCGGTGAAGCCTTTCAGGTTCACGGATTTCCCCCGAAAAGAACCCCGCCGTATACGGCGGCGAAAACCAGGCACAAAAGCCCCGACGTGACCCCGGCGCGGCCTTTCAGGTATTGGCGCATTTTCTCGTCGGGCATTTCGCCGCCCCGGCGCTGTTCCTTGCGCACCGCCAGCACCCAGATCATCTGCCTGATGGGAAAAAACAGCGCTATCGCCAAGGCCGCCGACCACAGCCAACGGTAATCAGATGAAAGAAACCCTTCCACGTTTTAAAGCCTAAAAAGTGATTGACCGGTTGTTTTCGAAGAGCGGCTGAAATGTTAACAAAAAAATGGGGGAAGGGCGAAGCCCTTCCCCCGATAAAAGCCAAGTTAAAGATCGGCTAGACGCGTTGGGCCTGTTCTTCGGCCGTATCGCCTATGTCTTCCACCAGAGCCTCGATCTGCGTCTCGGGGATAGTGGACATATTCATCTTGTAGGCGAGGAACCACATCATGCCTACGCCCAGGAGCCAGAACAGAATCTGCCAGGCCCAGATCGACGGCATGCCGAAGGTCCAGTTATCGATGCCGGCATTCGGCGCGCCGAAGATGTCGTTGCCGATAACGGCGCCGGGGCCGATACCGAAGAACATCCACGCCAGGGTGATCGCCCACGCAACCGGGACAAGCCCCTTCTTCGACGCCGGCAGGCTGGCGTGTTCGCGCAGGAAGTTGTGATACTTCATGCGGTTAGCCAGGTCCTCCTGGTTCTGCGTCAAAAAAGAAACGACAATGCAGACGGAGGCGTTGAGGAGCATGCCCCAGCCGGCCGAGTGGATGGTCAACGGCCAGCGGCCCCAGTAGTCGAGACCCATGTCGCCGAGTATCCCAAGGCCGAACTTCTCGGTGAAGATGACGCCGATGATGCCGGCCAAGAGGCCGTAAGTGGCGCCCTGACGCGTGATCCACGGGAACCAGCAAACGGCCGCCAAGGGCGTCCACATCTGGAAGCCGAAGGCCACGGCGAGGCCGCCCAACAGCACCAGGGCGTCACGCGAGTACGTCGCCACCAGGAGCGCGCTGACGACGATGAAACCGACACCCATGCGCCCGGCCAACTTCTGCATGTTATGCGTGGAAGCCGGGTTAAGATACCGTTTGTAGAGGTCGCGGGTCAGAATCCCGCCGGCCGTCGACATATAGGCCGCACCGGTGGACTGCATGGCCGCAAGGGCACAGATCGCCAACAGGCCAACCAGCCACGGTGAACCCTCCGATATCATGTTCATGTAGTGCGGCACGATGGAGTCTGGTTTCGCGGCGATTGAGCCGGGCAACACGTTTGAAATTGCAAGCCCTGCCTTTGTCACCGCCGGGTTGGCGCCCAGAAGGTGCCCGCCCATGCCCGTGAACGCCGTGAAGAAGAACAGGATGAACCCGATCCCTAAG